>JAITDF010000560.1 GCA_031282705.1 Opitutaceae bacterium
TCCGATCTACCTCGTCGCCCGCGCCGCCTACGCGCGCACCATCGGCCGGCCCAACGTCGGCGACGTCCTCTCGGGCATCACCCTCCCGGAAGTCACGGACGACGCGAGCTCCTATCTCATCAGGGTAAGCAATCCCGGCTTGGAACCGTGGACGGCGGACAGCTACCACGTCTCACTCGACTCCTATCACCTCAAGGGCGGCTTCGGCTCCATCGGCGTTTACCAGAAAAACGTTTTTAACTTTTTCGCTGACAAAACCCTCCCCGCCGACGAGGCGACCCTCCTCGCCTACGGCATCCCCCCAAGCGACGTCAGGGACATGCTTCTAACGGGCAATGTCGAAATCCGCCGCAAGGAAAACATCGGCGACGCAAAACTCACCGGCCTCGAACTAAGCTACCGGCAGGATTTGTTCTTCCTCCCCTCTTGGCTGAAAAAAACCCAGCTCTGGATAAACTATACCCACCTGAAGGTCAGCGGTGACAAAGCGGAAGACTTTACTGGCTTCACGCCCGACGCGTTTTCCGCCGGCATCAATTACATCCGCCCGCGCTTCTCCCTTCGCCTCTCCTGCGCGTATCAGGCCGAAACAAAAAAATCCCGCGTCAACCGCACCTACACCGGCGCCTTCACCGCCCGTGCGTGGCCCGCAGACACCTTCGATTACCAGGCCGCGCACACCCGCTGGGGCGTGAACGCTGAATACAGTTTCTCGAAGGCGTTTTCCCTCTACCTGAACTGCAGCGATATATTTGGCGACGATCTCATAATCTATCGTCGCGCGCCCGGTTCCCCGAAATACGCCGACAAGTATCAGCGCCGTGTTGCCGTTTCCTACGTCATGATTGGCGCGAAGGGATCCTTCTAATCGCGCGAACACGGCACCGATTCACATCAAAAAAATAACACGCCGATTTTATGAAAATCCCAAATTTTTTCTCCCTCTCCCTGCTCACCGCGCTTTCCGTGACACTTCCAGCGCAGCAATTCCCGCCCGTCACCGACACCACTTTTTCCGCAGACACCATCTTCGACGGAATGGGAACCACCCATCTGCGCCAGCAAAACTCCGGGAATATAACATGGCTCATCGCCGATGACGTCACTGTGACCGTCAAAAACAGCTATTTGGACGGCGGCACAAACTCCGTCGCCGGCGGCATGCTGCGCCTGGCCAACAACACGACATTCCGTATCGATCCTTTGGATACAAACGGACGGATCATTTTTGATAATAACATGGCGCCCGGATGGGCCGGCGTGATTTACGTGGGCTCGAACGCCAAACTCTACATCACCAACGCCGAATTCCTCGGCAACTACAGCACGCTGCGCAACGACGGCGGCGGCGCGCTCGGAGGCGATACCAATTCCTACATCGAACTCGTAAACACCTACTTCGAGGGGAACAACGCGCGCGCCGGCGGCGCGATCAGCGCCTACGGCGAACTCCGCATGACCTCGGGAACCTTTGTCGACAACTACACCATAAGGGTCAATGTCGCCTCGTTGGGCTACGGCGGCGCAATCCGTCTGGGCAACGGCAGCGGCGCACCCCGGAGCGTGATCCGCGACGTCGCGTTTTCGCGCAACGTCGGCGTGAAAGGCGGCGGCGCGCTGGCCGTCCAGGGAAACCACTCGGCGGAACTGACCGACGCCACGGCATTCACCAACAACGCCGCCGGCCTGGGCGGTGCGATTTACAACGACGTCGACGCCTCGGTCGCGAACGTCACCGGAATCATGCTCCGGTACACCGGCACGAGCGGTGTCACAAATTTCTCGTATATAGGCAACGTCGCCAAGGGCGCGTTCGTCACGACGGACGCCGATCTGGCCGCCATGCTCACCGGAACGATGCCCTTCACGCCCACCGCAAAAGGTGGCGGCTTTTATTTTTCCAACGCGGTCAATAGCAAGCTCCAGTTCGACATCGCCGACGGCGTCACCGTCACCATCGGCAACGCCGGCAACCCCACCGCATGGGATTCCTTCGCTACAGCCGACGCCAGCGGCACCAAGGCGTTGCTCGAACTGACCGGCACCGGCGCGAGCGCGGGCACGTTGATATTGCACGCGGGCAATTCCTACTTCCAAGGCACCGTCAACGTCGGCGCGGGCTCGCTGATTCTTGGCAACCAAAACGCCTCGCTCGGCGGCGCAATCACAGTGGCATCCGGCGCGACGCTTGGCGGCTCGGGCACGCTTGTCACGCATAAGCAAAACGACTCCGTGTTCGCCGGACGCACCAGCCTCACCCTCGCAACCGGGGCGCGCCTCGCGCCCGGCACCGACACCGCGGCGGATGCGGAAACGCTCCATGTCTTGGGCGGCGTCACCGCCAGTGCCGGCGCAATATTCAGCCACGACCTTTTCGACAGCGGCTCGGCCAGCCGCCTTTTAGCCGACAGCATCGACTTGACAGGCGCGGCAACCGTCAACCTCGGCCTGCTGGCGACAGGCTCGTTTGTGCTGATGGAGTGGACGGGCGCCGGACTTGACGCGGCAGACTTGGGCAACCTCTCGCTCACCGTGGACGGCGCGGTAAACAACTCCCGCAGCATCGCCGCGCTTTCCCTGTCGGGCAATCAGCTCGTTGTCACCAACACCGTCAACAATCTCGTCATGCGCTGGACTGGCAGCGAAGGTTCCCGCTGGATGCGCCGCCCCTCCATCGCACAGAAGAACTGGGCCGACGCCGGGGGCTCCGCCGAGAACCGGTTTTTTAATGCCGACACCGTGGTATTCGACGGTACGGCGGACGCGGCCAGCCCCGGCAACCGCGACATTACCATCGAGGCTGGTGGCGTGGTGGTTTCGGGCATGGAGGTGTCGGGGACGGCGCGTTATGTGTTTCGAGGCGAAGGCGGCATCGAGGCCGATGCCGGTGTGGTGGGCAGCGCGTCATTCGCGCCGACGGGCAAATTAATAAAAAGCGGCGTGGGCGAGCTGGTTTTCGCCAACACCGCGCCAAACATTTTTCAAGGCGGCATCGAAATCGCGGGCGGCGTGATTGCCTTTGACCACGCGGCCCAGCTCGGCTCCGGAACCGGTGGTCTCATGTTCACCGACTCCGCCACCCTGCGCGCCGCCGGCATGATCACGGGCACGCTGACCGGTGGCGTGGGCATCGCGGCGGGCAGGACCGCCGGACTGGAGGTGGAGCCAGGCGGTGCGCTTGTTTACGGCGGCACGCTGGTCGCGGGCGGGACGGACTCGGTGTGGCGCAAGACCGGCGCGGGTTCACTGCTCATTGCGGGTGACAACTCGGGCAATATCGGCGCGGTCGCGGTGGACACGGGGGCGGTGACGCTCGTGGAATCCGCCGCCGCGCTCGGCGGAAAAATCACCGTGAACGCCGGCGCTGCCCTCGGTGGCGTGGGCGCGGCGGGCAATGGCGGCTCGGTCCAGATCGCCAGCGGTGGCATCCTGGAGGCTGGCGTTGACACCGCGCAGTCCGGCACGCTCACCGTTTATAATTTGGAGCTGACTGGTGGCGCGGTGCTCAAGTTCGATTTGTTTAAGGAAGCCGACGGTGCCTACCGGAAAAGCGACCGCATATACGATGCGGGCGCGTCCGCGATCAGCGGTTCCAACATCATTGACCTCACCTCCTTCGCCTCGGGCACGTTCAACCTCGGCAATCTCGCTGCGGTTGCCGCGGGCGGGCGCGTGACACTCAGCGGCATGACACTGCCCACCGGTGGACGCCTCTCGGCGGAGCTGTCCGGCACGGGCGGCGTGTTGGAATTGGTCATGGTGGCAGACCAATCCCGTGTGATGACATGGACGGGCAGCGGCGGCTCCACCTGGAATCTCGCCAATACAAACTGGACGGACAATGGCGCGGTGAACCAATACAGCTATGGCGACCGTGTGCTCTTCGCCGGCGCCACCGATCAAAGCATCCTCATCGACGCCGGCGAGGTGCGCATCGCCGACATGGCAGTGGGCGGCGACGCGGATTACGCCTTCACCGGCGGCGGCATCCACGCCTCCGCCGACAATGTGCAGGATGACGGTGCAGGCGCATTCAACTTTACCGACGCCACGGGCAAGCTGACCAAAACCGGCAACGGCGTCCTCACATTCGCGAACGGGAAAAACACTTTCCGCGGCGGCATTGATCTCGCCGGCGGCGTGATTGCGATAAGCAATGGCAACCAGCTCACGACCTCCGCCTCCACCGGAATCACCTTCACCGGAAACGCGGTCCTGCGCGCCACGGCAGACCTGACGCTCGACGATGACCTCACCATCGACACCGGCAAAACCGGCGTCGTGGACAGCGGTGATCACACCATGACACTGAAAGGAACAATCAGCGGCACAACAGACGCCACCTTCGCGAAAGACGGTGCCGGCACATTGCTCCTCGATACAGCTCTCTCCGATTTTTCCGGCACACTCACCGTGCTCGCCGGCACGCTGCGCGCGGGCGCCGCGGACTCGCTCACCAATGGAAATCAAGCAGCCATCGTCGTGAACGCCGGCGCAACACTCGATATCGACGGCAACAACCAATCACTCACCAACCTCACCGGCGCGGGCGAAATTGCCCTCGGTAGCGCCGAACTCACCTACACCGTCGCTGATACTTCCGACTGGGAAACATTCGCCGGTAGTTTCACCGGAAGCGGTTCGGTGATCAAAACAGGCGACGGCAAATGGACGCTCTCCGGATCGAGCAGCCACACAGGCGGAACAATTTTGCACGCAGGAGAACTCGGCCTCGCCAGCAACAACGCGCTCGGCACCGGCGCACTGAAAATCGAAAGCCCCACTGCAAAATTGCACATCGATGCGAACGGTCTGCTCATCCCCAACGACATCTCATCAAGCGCGGCCACGCTCACCGTCGAAACCAACGGCCACGACGCCGAGCTCTCCGGAAAAATCACCGCAAGCTCCGTCGTCCTCGACGGCACCGGCACGCTGGCGCTCTCCGGCAACAACACCTACAACAGCCTCACGGTAAACATCCCGCTCGCGATCGCCCGGCGCGCCGAGTCGATTTCCGGAGCGGTGCACATCGGCAACGGCTCCACGTTGGAGTTTCGCGACATCAGCTCGGGGCAAGTTCTCAGCAACATCGCTGGCGACCGCGTGCTCTTCACGTCGAGCACACTGTCCCTGCTCGGCGCAAACAACCTCCGCGCGCTCGACATCACCGCCGGCTCGCGAGTCACCTCCGTCTCCACCGGCGCGCTCGGCGGCGTTGGCGCAAACATCACCGTGCGTGACGGCGCGTGGCTGACCATATCCAATCCGGGCACCACCGGCGGAAACATGAACGTGGACGGCGGTACGATTGTATTCAGCGCACCGTGGAAAATGTCCTCGCTCGCACTCTCCGGCACGCTCGCCTTCACCAACGGCGGCGAAATCCGCCTCGACGGAATCTTGCCCACCGGCATCTACACCACCGCCATCGCCTACGGCGGCATCACGAACCTGCCCGACTACGACCCGCACCAAGGAAGCATGCTCATAGTCGCCGATATCGTCCACGGCGACACGCTCGTCATCACCGCCTACAACAAGGCGCTGGAACCCGGCAAAGACATCGCGGTCGGTTTCGACGCGATGCGCGCCTCGGCAAGCGCCATCAGATCCCACGTCGATGAACACTTCATCGTCCCGCTCACCGGCGGCGGCGCGGATTCCTCCTCTGAAAACAGCCTCTGGTTCCGCGCGCTCGCATCCTTCGCCGAGCACGAAGCCAGCCTCGGCTACCTCGGTTATTCCGAGAACACCTACGCCGGCATTCTCGGTTACGACTGGATATCCACCGGCCGCCTCATGCTCGGCGGCTACGCGGGATTTTTCTCCACCGAACTCGAAA
>JAITDF010000318.1 GCA_031282705.1 Opitutaceae bacterium
CGCCGCGCTCGGCATCCCGGAGCTGGCGCTGACGACCAACGGCCAGTTGCTCGCCGCCCGCGCCGCCGCGCTCCGCCGCGCGGGCGTCCGCCGCGTCAACGTCAGCCTCGATTCGCTGCGCCCCGATGTGTTCGCCGCCCTTTCGCGCGGCGGCGTGCTCGCGCGCACGCTCGCCGGCATCCGCGCCGCGCGCGACGCCGGCCTCGGCCCCGTGAAACTCAACACCGTCGTCCTGCGCGGACGCAACGACACCGAGCCGCCCGCCCTCCTCCGCTTCGCCCTCCGCGCCGGCTGCCACATCCGTTTCCTCGAACTCATGCCCGTCGGCGAAGCCGCGAAAAATTTCGAGCGCGAGTTTGTCCCCGCCGCCGAAATCCGCTCCCGCCTCGACGCGCTGCCGGGCCTCGCCTGGACCGCGCTGCCCTGGTCGCCCGCGGAAACCAGCCGCGACTGGCTCGTGCGCGACGAGGACGGGCGCGAGACCGTCTGCGGCTTCATCGCCCCGACCTCGCGGCCATTTTGCGCCGGCTGCGCCCGCCTCCGCCTCACCAGCGACGGGCGCCTCCACGGCTGCCTCGCGCGCCCCGGCGCGCACGATCTCACGCCGCTGCTGGCACCGTCCGGCCGGGCCGGGGCGCGCCGCCGGCTCGCGGAAATCCTAGCGTCCGCGTTCGCGCAAAAACTCGGTCCGCGCTTTGACCGCGCCAGCCCGCTCATGGCCGCCATCGGCGGCTGAAACCTCATTTTCCCACCTCATGAAAGGCACCCTCCTCTCCGTCAACATCGGCGTCCGCAAAGGCCACGGCAAAACCCCCGTCGCCGGGGCGCTCCTTGTCGCGGAGCACGGCATCGTCGGCGATGTCCACGCCGGACGCTGGCACCGCCAGATCAGCCTGCTGGCGCTGGCCGACATCAATTTCATGCGCGCGCGCGGCCTGCCCGGCCTGCGCTACGGCAGCTTCGCGGAAAACCTCGTGGTGGACGGCCTCGACCTCGCCCGCCTCGGCCCCGGCTCGCGCCTGCGGCTCGGCGCCGGCGCGGAAATCGAAATCACGCAAATCGGCAAGGAGTGCCACGCCGCTTGCGCCATCATGGCGAAAGTCGGCGAATGCATCATGCCGAGCCGCGGCCTCTTCGCGAAAGTGCTGCGCGGCGGCCCCGTCGCCGCCGGCGACGAGGTCGGGGTGCTTGCCGCGATCGCGCCCAAAATCGCGGACGCCGGCGCGCCGGCAAACCTGTTTCTGCACGGCCAGGCAACTGGCGTCAGTTCGTCATCATACCAAACAACACACCAAACAGCCTGATGTTTATGACCCATCCGATACATCCATCCACGGCGCGCTTCATCCCGCGCTTCGCAACCCTCGCGGCGGCCCTGCTGCCGCTCGCCATCCTGCCGCCGCTCGCGACGGCCCAGACCAAGCCGCAGGCCGACGAGGCCGTCGTGCTCGAAAAAATGGTCATCGAGGACATCCCCGCCGACCAGTCCATCCTGGCCACGCGACCGTCCACCTCGCTCTACGGTTTCGAGGAAATCATCCGCGAGACCCCGCGCTCCGTCTTCCAGGTCACCAAGGCCCACCTCGACAACGACACCATCCAGAACTACGGCGACCTCTCGCGCTACTCGCCCAGCGTCCAGCGCGGCACCGTCTCCCCGTTCTCCGTGCCCAAACTCCGCGGCGGCTCCGGCGACACCCTCCGCAACAACATCGTCCTCTTCAACACCGCTGTCCGCCCCCTCAACAACAACGCCTGGGAAGCCGCCGACATCGTCGCCGGCATCCCCAGCGTCATCCAGGGCAACACCTCGCGCACCGCCGGCTACGTCAACTACGTCACCAAAAAACCCTATTTTGGCGAAAACCAGACCGAGCTCACCTTCCGCCTCGGCCGCCTCGGCCGCGACGCCGCCACCTCCTACTCCCAATTCAGCGCCCAGCTCGACCACAGCACCGAACTGGTGAAGGACAGACTCGCCCTCCGCTTCAGCCTGCTCACCGCCAACGCCGACCTCTACTGGGGCAACGCCGAGGCCAACAGCGACGACATCTTCGCCGCCCTCACCTGGAAACCCTCCTCGCGCCTCACCGTTGACCTCAACTTTTCCTATACCCGCTCCGACGGCCTCAACTCCAGCGGCATCAACCGCGTCACCCAGGACCTCATCGACAACTGGAACTACGTCGCCGGCCGCTACACGCCGATCATCACCAGCAGCGGCACCGCCTACCGCCTCAGCGCCGACGGCACCAAATGGGAATACGGCGCCGGCTATGCAAGCAGCATCCCGGTCGGCACCGGCACATGGGAGACCGCGGCCTCCGTTGACACCGGCACTCCCATCGCCTCAAACCCCACCGTCGGCCAGCTCACCGGCTGGTATCTCCACGACGCGAACAAACGCACCGTCAAAGTCACCGGCGACCAGACCTACTACGCCAACGACGGCTCCAACAAATCCTACGAATACATCGCCCAGGCCATCACCAGCTACCGCATCAACGAAAACTTCTCCCTCCGCAACAACACCATCTACCAATACAGCGACAACTCCACCCACGAATACGACGTGAAATGGGACATCCACTCCAACAAGATGTTTGAGTCCCGCTTCGAGTTCATCACCGACAACCTCTTCGGCGGCAAAATCCGCCACCAAAGCAACAGCGGCTTCTCCTTCCGCTACCTCGACAACTTCTGCGACGGCCTCTACAACACCAACAACGCCGAGGGCATTTCCACCTACGCCGACGTCACCGTCCCCGGCTCCCTCGGCGTCTCCTACGCGCTGAACGGCACCCCGCTCAGCGCCATCCTCGACAAAGGCCCCGGATCCGGCACGC
>JAITDF010000331.1 GCA_031282705.1 Opitutaceae bacterium
CGAGGTAGCGTTTGACGGGCGCGAGGTTCAGGTGCGCCTCAAGGTGCCCGGCCATACGGCGGTAGATTTGCCGGCGTTGCTCCGCCCAGGGCACGGGGTGGGGGCGGTGCTCCGCGATGCCGGCGGCGGCGGTGAGGAGGCGGCGGGTCTCGGGGACTTCGAACCAGCCGTGCAGATAGGTGCCGATGACATTGCCGGAGCGGAGGCCCTCGGGGCGGGGGCCGTGCCCGTCCTCGATGGTGTGAAGGGTGGCGGCGTCCCTTTGCGCGGCGGCGTCCTTTTGGGCGGTGGCGTCCGGCTCGTTGCGGCCCATGTGGATTTCGTAGGCGGTCCAGCGGCGGTCGCCGCAACGGGCGGTGACTTGGCGGACGGTTTTTTCGCGTTGGAAAACGGTCCGGTGCGGCAGGAGGCCGAGGCCGGGTTCGTCGCCGGCGTCGCCCGCCGCGCCTTCGGGGTCGATGAGGCGCGCGCCGAGAATCTGGAAGCCGCCGCAGATGCCGGCGACCGGGACGCCGCGCCGGGCGGCGGCGGTGATGGCGTCGGCGAGCCCGTTTTCACGGAGCCAGCGCAGGTCGGCGATGGTGTTTTTGGAGCCGGGGATGATGATGGCGCGCGCGCCGTCGAGGGCGGCGGGCGTGGAGACCCAGCGGGTGCGGACGCCAGCGTCGCCCCACCAAGGCTGGCAGTCGGTGAGGTTGGCGGCGCGGGGGAGGCGTATCCAGCAAATGGGCGCGCCGGCGCCGCGGTCTTCGTCGGCGGCGGCGAGCCCGTCCTCCTCCTCGGGCTGGAGGTCGGGGCGGAAGGGGAGCGTGCCGGCGATGTCGAGGCCGGGGGCGTGCGGGGCGAGCCATTTTTGCGGGTCGGGGAAGAGGGCGATGTCGCCGCGGAAGCGGTTGACGATGGCGCCGAGGGAGCGGGGGCGGTCCTCCGGGGGGAGGAGCGCCCAAGTGCCGGCGAGCTGGGCGTAGATGCCGCCGCGGTCGATGTCGCCGACGAGGAGGAAGCGTCCGTCGAGGTGGCGCATGGGGCGGAGGTTGACGAGGTCGCGGTCCATGAGGTTGAGCTCGACGGGGCTGCCGGCGCCTTCCTGCACGAGGATGTCGCAGCGGGAGCGCCAGCCGTCGAGGGTGGCTTTCACGATGTCCCAGAGGTGGTCGAAGCGGCGGTAATACGCGGCGGCGGCCTGGTGGCCTTGGGCGCGGCCGAGGAGGACGAGTTGGGAGCCGCCGGGGCCGGAGGGTTTGAGGAGGATGGGGTTCATCCGGGCGTCAGGCATGAGGCCGCAGGCCTCGGCTTGCACGGCCTGGGCGCGGGCCATCTCGCCGCCGTCGAGGGTGGCCCAGGCGTTGTTGGACATGTTCTGCGCCTTGAACGGCGCGACGCGCGCGCCTTGGGCGCGCAGCCAGGCGCAGAAGGCGGTGGCGACCCAGGTTTTGCCGGCGTTGGAGGAGGTGCCGAGGATGGAGAGGGATTTCACTGAAAAGGCAGATGGGCTGAAGGTGCCGCGAGATGAAAGGGGTTATGGAGCAGCGTGTCTTTCTCTTTATTCTTTATCTTTCCTCTTTCTCCCGCCGCATCGCGTCTGCCAAACCGGAGAAAGAGGAAAGATAAAGAATAAAGAGGAAAGACAGGGTTCAGAACTCGATTCCCTGCTGGGCCTGGATGCCGGCGTTGAAGGGGTGTTTGATTTCGCGCATTTCGGTGACGAGGTCGGCGAGTTCGATGAGTTCGGGCGGGGCGTTGCGTCCGGTGCAGACGACGTGGAGGCCGGGGCGCCTGGCGCGGAGCGCGGCGAGGACTTCGTCCTTGGGAAGATAGCCGATGTCGAGGACGACGTTGAGTTCGTCGAGGTGGAGGAAGCTGATTTCCGGGTCGGCGAGGTAGTCCAGGGCGAGCCGCCAGCCTTCGCGGCAGAGGGCGGTGTCGTTGTCGCGGTTCTGGGTGTCCCAAGTGAAGCCGCCGCCGGCGTGGTGCCAGCGGAGGTTCGGGCCTTCGAGGAGGCGGGCGACGGCGTCCTTGCCGGATTTGATGAACTGGATGACGGCGCATTTGCGTTTGTGCGCGAGCATCCGGGCAAGCATGCCGAAGGCGGCGGTGGTTTTGCCTTTGCCGTCGCCGGTGTGCACCATGAGGAGGCCGCGTTTGTCTTTGGCGGATTGCATGGCGGCGCGGACTTGCGCCTGGATGGTTTTCATGTGCTCGCGGTGCGCAGCGGCGGCACCGGAGACGGTGGCGGCGGTGGCGGCGGGCGCGGAGGAGGGGGTTTTAGGTTGGGTTTTCATTTGGCGGTGGATGGGAGGAATGGGAGATATGGGAGGAATGGGAGGGCGGTTTGGAGAGAAAGAGGAAAGAGAAAGATAAAGAAGAAAGAGAACGAGAACGAGAACGAGGAACGATAAAGGCGGGGGGGTCAGGGGAGGGCGAAGGAGAGGCTGGGGATGATTTCGGAGCGGACGCCGAAGACTTCAAGGAGGAGGCCGGGCGTGAGGACGTCGGCGGGTTTGCCGGCGGCGCGGAGGCGGCCTTCGTGCAGCACGACGACGATGTCGAGGATGTAGGCCATGCGGAGGTCGTGCAGGGAAAAGAGCAGCGTGCCGCCGGCGCGGGTGTGCTTGTTGCCGAGGAGGAGCACTTCGAGCGCGTGGCGCGGGTCGAGGGCGGCGAGGGGTTCGTCCCAGAGCTGGAGCGGCGCGCCGGTGGCGATGGCGCGGGCGAGGAGGACACGCTGGCGTTCGCCGCCGGAGAGGCGGTTGACGGGGCGGTTCGCAAGCGCGGTGAGGTCGAGGCGGGCGAGGGCTTCGTCCACGCCGAGGCCGTCGTCGCCGTGCGCGTAGCGGCCTTGCGCGACGACGGAGCGGACGGTGAAGCCGAACTCGAAGCGCGCCTCCTGCGGCACCCAGGCGGCGCGCCGCCCGCGTTCGAGGATGGGGATGTGCGCGAGCGGCCGCCCGGACCAGCGCGCCTCGCCCCGGGCGGGGAGCAGGCCGGAGGCGACCTGGAGCAGGGTGGACTTGCCCGAGCCGTTGGGGCCGACGAGCCCGGCCATCGTGCCGGAGCCCAGGCCCAGGCTCACGTCGGCGAGGCGGCCGGGCACGGTGGCGTTGATGATGTCGAGGGCGTTGGTCACGGAAAAATGCGGAGTGCGGAATACGGAATGCGAAATGCGACGCGCGGTGCCGGGGCGCGGCGGGCCGGCGTCAGCGGTTCGTTTTGTTTTAACCGCAGATGAACACAGATGGGCACAGATGAAAATCTCCGAAACGATGGTTTGAATCTGTGTTTATCCGTGTCCATCCGTGGTTGAATTTAATGGTTCGTTTTTTTAACCGCGAAGGGCGCGAAGGGCGCGAAGGATGAAAGTTCTGAAGGTTGTTGTTTTTTCAGTTTCATTTTTCCGTTCTTCGCATCCTTCGTGCCCTTCGCGGTTAATTTTAATGGTTCGTTTTATTTGGATCCGCGTTTCGCATTTTCGTCATGTTTTTTTGCGGAGGAGCCAGAGGAAGAAGGGGGCGCCGACGAGGGAGGTGACGATGCCGATGCGGAGGCCGCCGGCCTCGCGCCCGATGAGGTCGCAGGCGACGACGAAGGCCGCGCCGCCGACAAACGAGAGCGGCATGAGGCGGCGGTGCTCCGGGCCGGCGAGCAGGCGCAGGAGATGCGGCACGATGAGGCCGACGAAGCCGACCGAGCCGGCGACCGCCGTGGCCAGCGCGGTGAGCACGGTGGCCAGCACGAGCAGCCGGCGCCGCAACCGCCGCACATCGACGCCGAGGCTCTGGGCCTCGTCGGCCCCGAGGCTGAGCAAATCCATCTGGCGGCCGAGCGGCCAGAGCAGCGCGGCGGCGGCGGCGATGGGCGCGGCTATTTTCACGTGCTCCCACGTGCGGTCTTCGAGGCCGCCGAGCAGCCAGAAGAGAATCTGCGCGTTGCGCTCGTAGGTGAGCGTGGCGTTGGAGAGCACGTAGCTGGAGACGGCGCCGAGCATCGCATTGAGCGCGATGCCGGCGAGGAGAAGCCGCTCGGTGCCCGCGCCGCGCCGCGCCAGCGCGATGACCATCGCCGTGGCGACAAACGCGCCGAGGATCGACGCCGCGGGGAGAAACAGGAGCGAATGCACGGCGATGCCCGCGCCGATGACGGCCACCGCGCCCGCCGTGCCGCCCGCGCTCACCCCGAGCAGGCCGGGGCTCGCGAGGCTGTTGCGGAAATACGCCTGCATGACCAGGCCGCTGGAGGCGAGCGCCGCGCCGATGAGCATGGCGACGAGGAGGCGGGGCAGCCGCATGTTCCAGATGACGGTGGCGGCGAGTTCGTCCTGGCGCAGCACGCCGGCGAGGGTGCGCGCGGGCGTGAGGTTCATGTCGCCGATGCCGAGCGAGACAAACGCCAGGCCGCCCAGCAGCAGGAGCGCGGCGGGAAAGGCAAGGCGGGCGGCGGAAGGGGCGGGCATGGCGGCGGTTTGTTTTTTGTTAACCACTAATTTCCACTAATAATCAGAACACCAATGGGCACTAATGGCCTGTTTGCTTTATTGGTGTTTGTTGGCGTTCTGTTTTTTAGTAAAGATCGGTGGCCGGGATGATTTTTATTGAACGGAAGAAAACGAAGGAAGCGAAACCGCTAATTTCCACTAATTGCCAGACGCTAATAAACACTAATAAGAAGAGTGATAAAAATCTTGCTCCCGCGGCTGTTTTTATTAGTGGCCATTGGTAGTTTTTAATTAGTGAAGATTGGTGGTTATTTTAATGGTTCGTTTTATTTAAACCGCGAAAAACGCGAAATGTCGCGAAAAGGAAAGGATCGCTTTCGCGTGTTTTGGCGTTTTGTCAGACTGTCGCTTCGCTCGGTACGCGGTTCAAAATAATGGCTGTTTTTTATAACCGCGAAGGGCGCGAAGGAAGGAAATCCTGAAGGTCGTTGTTTTTTCAGTTTCATTTTTTCCGTTCTTCGTGTCCTTCGCGTCCTTCGCGGTTGAATTTAATGGTTCGTTTTATTTAACCACAAATGAACACAGATGAACACGGATAAAGACTTCCGAGACGATGGTTTGAATCTGTGTTTATCTGCGTTCATCTGTGGTTAAGTTTTTGGTTCGTTTTATTTTAACCACGGATGAATGTTGATGTTTTGTTGTATTATTGGGGGGCATTGGCGGTTCGGTCATCGGCGAAGCGTTCCGGGTGCAGTTCGCGGGCGAGGCGTTCGTAGGCGGCGACGCGGTGGTGCGAGACGCAGCTTATCTGCCACGGCTCCAGCAGGGCCACGCGGCGCTCGCGGATGGCGGGCATGAACTGGTAGGGCGGGAGCTTCAGGAAGGGGGCGAGCGCGGCCTGCACGGGGTCGCCGCCGCCGGGCGGACGGGCGCCGCTTGAGTGCGTGCCGGCGACGAGCACCACCTTGTCCACGGGCCAGAGAAGCATTTTTTCGGCGGGCGGCGGCTGGTGCCCGTGCAGGCCGCCGAGCGTGGCGGCGAGGTTTTCGGCGGCGGCGTGGTCGCAGAGGTCCTGGAAGGTGCTTTGGTCGCCGGGAATCAGGTTGTAGATCGAGGGGGCGATGACGCGCACGGGGCGCGCGCCGGCGAGGCGGGCGCGGAGCGCGGCGACGCGGGCCTCGCAGCCGGCGATGACGCGCCCGGCGCGGGCCCCGGCGTCGGGGCCGAGTTCGGCGGCGATGAGGCGCAGGTTGTCGTAAACGTCGGCGAGGGTGTGGTAGTTTTTGATGCTGAGCACGCGCACGCCGGCGCGGCGGACTTGCTCGGCAAGCTCGGGGCGGCTGTAGTCGGTGAAGAGGGCGAGCGTGGGCGAGAGCGCGAGGATGCTTTCGGCGGTGGCGTTTTTGGCGAGCCGGGGAAAGGCGGCGGCCTGCGCGGTGACGGCGGAAAACACGGGCTCGGTCGCGAGGTGGCTGAGCGCGGCGATTTGCGCGGGCGCGGCGACGGCGAGGAGCAGCTCGTCATTGCCGACGGTCTGGGAGACGACGCGGACGTGCGGCGCGGACGGCGGCACCGGCGCCGCCAGCCCGCCGCCGGTGGCGGGGCTGGCGGCGGCGAGGGCGGCGGCACCGGCGCAAATGCCAAATCCCAAAATCCCAAATCCCAAAAAAATCCCAAATTTCAAAATCCCAAATTTCAAAGCCGATGTCACGCAGGCAACCGGTCCGGGGAGCGCTCGCGGCCCGCGTGCCGTGTCCGGCGGG
>JAITDF010000356.1 GCA_031282705.1 Opitutaceae bacterium
CGTTTGGCCGTTGTTCGAAGAGGTCGCTTTGCTTGAGGTCTTTCTCTGACTCAAAGATTGTGCGCGAGGGGCGCGGGGTGCGACGGGACACGGGTTGCCTTATACCAATACTCTCTCAAAGTGAGACGAAACGGTCATGCTTGTCACGTGGGGGTATCGCTTGCGACGCCCTTGGGGGATCAATCCGGACTTCGCAAGCGAAGCCCCCTACGATTGAGTTCCACGATACGCCTTATTTTGAAAGCAAACTGGGATTAGAGGTCGATGTCCACGCTGCGCGTCGCGCCGGGGGGCAGCGGGAGGGCGGGGGCGTCGAGGAGGTGGTTTTCCTGAAGCGGCCCGGCGGCTTGGGCGTCGGTCTCGGCGAGGAGGCGCACTTGCGCGGACACGGTTGTGGGATTGGTGACTTCGAGCGTGAGCCTGTCCGGGCGCCGGCCGGTGATGCGCGCCGTCACGGCGTCGAAGGTGGTCACGCGGGCACGATCAATTTCCAGATAGATGCCGGGGATTTCGATGGCGGTGAGCATGACGCTGGTTTCAGCCCAGTTGGTGGAGGTGACGAGTTCGCCGATGCGGTCTTCGCCTTCCCAGTCGGTGATGTTTACGCGTTCACACATGCAGCCGGGGCGGCGGCCGCCGATGGGGTGCGCGGGGTGGGGGACGTATTGGGTGATGTTGGCGGCGATGTCGCGGAGGAGTGCGAGGTGATACGGGTCGCGGGTGGCGCGGTAGAGCTTGAGGAAGGCGAGGCCGGAGAAGGTGCAGAGGCCGGGGGCGGCGTGCTTGTTCTGGGTGTTGGCATAGACGGCGCCGGTGGTGCGGATGCCGGCGCGGCCGAGGGTGGAGGCGGGCGGGAGGGGGTAGTCGTAGCTGACGACCCAGGTGGAAAACTGGCGCGAGGTTTCGGCGGCGCGGGCGAGCCAGGCGGGGTCGCGCGTGGCGTCGTGGAGCGCGGCGCAGGTTTCGATGAGCGAATACCAGGATTCGGAGTCGGGGTTTTGGAGGGCGTCGCCGGGGCCGCCGCAGGCGAGGCCTTTGCGCGTGAAGTTTTCGTGGTAATGGGTCGCGGCGGCGAGCGCGGTTTCGAGGAGGCGGGGCTCGTCGTAATAGCGTGCCGCGAGGGTGAGCGCGGCGGGGATGATGGCGCCGCTGGTGGAGCCGCCGACGACGATTGCGCCGGTGCGCGAATCGACGAACTGGCCGAATTGCCCGTTGCGGCGCCAGAGGAGGTCGAGCGCGTCGCACACGCGGCGCACGCCGTCGCGCCAGGCGGGTTTTACGGGGATGCCGAGCTTTTCCATCAGCCGGAGTTGCTTGATGGCGTAATAAACGCCGTCGCCGCTTTTGCGGATGAGGTGCCAGTCGCGGGTGTGGGGTTTGCGGATGTCGCCGCCGAGCCACTCAGTCCCGTTGCGGCAGGCGTCCCAGAAGAAGCCGGCGGGGCAGATGCCGGCGGGGAAGAGCCAGTCGAAGTTGCGCAGGACACGGGCGCGGGTGGCGGCGTCGCCGGCGAAGAGGAGCGGGTAGGTGCTGACAAGGCCGCCGACCCAGCCGATCTGCCAGTCCTGGAGAAAGCCTTCGCGGAAGCCGACGGCGTAGTAGCCGTGTTCGGGGACGTAGTTGAGCGTGTTGTATTTTTCCGCGATGGTGTCGAGCGCGGCGGAGTAAGGGAGGCGAAAATGCGGGACGGGGAATGCGGAACGGGGAATGGGGGCGGCGGGGGCGGTTTTGCGGATTTCGGCGTAACGGTCGAAGAGGGCCTGGAGTCCGGGGGCGGCGAAGAGGTGGAGGTGGAAGCGGAGGGAGATTTCGTCGCCGGTTTTGAAGTCGGCGGGGCGGTCGGTCGAGGTGGCGCGGGCGTCGCAGCCGCGGTAGCTGTGGAGTTCGCGCATGAGCGGGGCGGTGAGCGTGAGGGTGGCGCGCGTGCGGTCGCGGTTTTCCTCGATGCCGAGGCCGTGGTCGCCGAGGGCGTTGGCGTGGGGGGCGAGGAGCCAGAGGGCGCGTTTGTGCGCGGGGGCGTAAAACCCGATGGAGGGCGCGGCCATGCTGCCGCTGCGTTCCTGGATGCGCGAGGGGCCGGGGGTTTCGTTGAGTTTGGGGATGTCGGTGATGATGGGAGGGCGGTCGGGGCCGATGTCCTGCACTTCGCAGAGTTTGGGCGAGTAGCGGAGGCGGCGCGCGGGGAAGCGGTTGCCGTTGTAGGCGGCGGAGGGGAGGAGGACGTAGTTGTCGGGCGACCAGCCGTCGATGTCGATTTCGGCGGCGACGACGGCCTGGGGGAGCGGGCCGTGGTCGCAACGGAAGCGGAGTTCGATGTCGAAGGCGCCGAAGCGCGCGTCGCGGGTGGCGAGCGGGTTTGCGTTGACCGACACAGACCAGCGGGAGCCGTCGAGCGCGAGCGCGGCATCGGCGGCGCCGTCGAGGGGCGCGGCGGCTTGCGCGACGAGGAGGTTGTGGCGGGCGTGGTCGTGGCGGCTGATGCGGGCGCGCAAGCGGCACCGGTGGTGCGCGAGGAGTTCGGCGGGCCAGGGCGTGGAGGCGGCGGGCATGGTCAGAGGCCGAGTTTCATGCCTTCGTTGAGAAGGAGGAGGGCGAGCGCCTGTCCGTAGGCCATGGGGCAGACGGGGATTTTGCGGTAGTGGTCGAGGTCGCGGCCCATGCCGGTGCCGTAGGAGACTTGCTGCACGGTGCCGTCGGGGGAGATGTGGCGCACGACGGCGTCGAGGGCTTTGCGTCCGGTTTCGATGAAGGCGTTGTCGAGGTAGCCTTTGCGGACGCTTTTGAGGATGCCGTAGCCAAAGCCGGCGGTGGCGGAGGTTTCGACGTAGGAGCGCGGGTCGTCGAGGAGCGTGGTCCAGAGGCCGTCGGGGCGCTGGCATCCGGCGAGGGCCGCGGCTTGCGCGGCAAGGGTGTCGATGAGGTAGGATTCGATCGAGGGCGGGAGGTCGCGCACGATGTCGAGATAATCGGGGATGCCGGCGGTGATCCAGCAGTTGCCGCGCGCCCAGAGGGCGTTGGCAAAGTTGTGGCGTCCGTCGAAAGTCCAGCCGTGATACCAGAGGCCGGTTTTGCGGTCGAAGAGGTATTTGATGTGGACGAGAAACTGGCGGATGGATTCCTCGATGTAGTCGCGGCGTTTGAGGATGACGCCCATCTTGGCGAGGAAAAGGACGGTCATGAAAAGGGTGTCGGCCCAGACTTGGTGCTCGTTGGCCTCGCCGGTGACGATGTGCTGGAGGGCGCGGTCTTCGGTGCGGGGCATTTCGGACATGACCCAGCCGGCCCATTCGGCGCAGAGGGCGAGGCGGGTTTTGTCGCCGCCCGTCCCGGCGAGGTGCGCGAGGGTGAGCATGGGTGCCGTGGTGTTGACGTTTTTCGCGGGGAGGCCGGCGCGGAGGCGGCGTTCGAACCAGGCGTTGATGGTGTCGAGGATGCGGGTGTCGCGGACTTCCTGATAGTGTTTGTAGAGTCCGTAAAGTCCCACGCCTTGGGGCCACTCCCAGTGTTCAAAGTCGATGATGCCGATGGGGCATGTTTCATCAATGGTCTGGTTTTCGATGCGCGTCATGCGTTCCGCGACGAGGTTGACAAGTGGAGAGAGGGCCGGACGTGTGTTTTTCATGCTTGTTGTGAAAAAGGGAAGGGCGCGGGCAGGGAACCCGCCGCGCGGGATGCGGACGATGCACGGGCTTGTTTGCGTCAACCGGCCGGTGTCGTCCGGGGGTGCGCGGCGAAGGAGTCAGCGGAAACCGGGCGCGCGGTCGGCCTCGCTGGGGCGGGGCGTGAACACGGTCAGGCCGGTGAGGCCGGCGCGGGACGAGGAGGGGCGCAGGAGGCTGCACGCGTAGCCGGCGGCCATGCAGATGATGATGGCGAGGGGCGAGTAGAAGGCCCAGTGCACCGGCGTGAAGAGTTTGATGAGGAGCATCGCGACGACGCTGATGAGCGTGCCGATGATGGCGCCGAAGCTGTTGGCGCGCCTGGTGAACATGCCGAGCGAATACACGCCGACGATGCCGCCGCCGAGGAGGGCCATGATCTGGCTCCAGACGGCCATCATGGACTTGATGTTGAGGCCGGCGAGGAGGAGCGCCATGATGGTGCCGAGGAAGCCGACGGCGTAGGAGGAGAGCTTGAGGACGCGCAGGCGCTGTCTGTCGGAGGCGCGCGGGCGGAAGCGCATGTAGAAATCCTCGGTGAAGATGGTGGCGACGCTGTTCATGTTGCTCGCGACGGTGGCCATCGCGGAGGCGAAGATGGCGGCGATCATGATGCCGGCGAGGCCGACGGGGAGCGCCTGCACGGCGATGAGGGGGACGACCTGGTCGTTTTGGGCGCCGATGTCGAGCCGGGCCGGGTGCGCGTGGAAAAATGCGAATATCGCGATGCCCATGACATTGACGACAAGGGCGATGAGGATGGCGCAAAAGACGTTCATGCCGGCGACGCGGCGCACCTCGTGCTGCGGCGCGGAAAAGACGCGCTGGATCATGGGCTGGTCGCCGGCGAGTTGCACCGTGCATTGCATGAAGGTGCCGAGAAAAAGTATCCAGACGGCGGGCACGGTGATGTCCCACGTGAGCAGGGCGAGGTCGAACTTGCGGTAGGTTTTGCCAATGTCGATGAACTCGCCAAACCCGCCGGGCAGCGCGAGGATGCAGACGATGATGACGGCAAGGGGCGCGACAAACTTGATGCAGCCTTGGAAGACTTCGGTCCAGATGACGGCCTTGAAGCCGCCGAGCGAGGTGTAGATGGTGGTGAGAATCCCCATCACGATGACGCTGACAAAGACATTCAGTCCCGTGCAGGCCGAGATGGCGATGGCGGGAAGCACAAGCACGACGGCGGCGCGACCGACGGTGAGAAAGAGAATTTGCTGGGCGCTGGCGAGGAGGCGCAGCGCGCGGTTGAAACGTTGTTCGAGATATTCGTAGGTCGAGGTGAGCTGGAGGCGCCGCAACAGCGGGAAAATGAGATACGCCTGTATGAAAAACCCGGCGATGTTGATGAATATGGGGAAAACCCAGATGAGATTGGTGGCGAAGGAGAGCGCGGGTATCGCCATGAAGCTGATGGCGCTGGCCCCCGTGGCGAACATGCTGATGCCGGCGGCCCACCATGTCACGGAGCGGCTGCCGAGGGAGTATTCGGTGCTGGATTCCTGACGCCGGGAAAAATACCAGCCGAGCCAGGCCATGCCGCCGAAATAGGCGGCGATAAAGAGATAGTCGAGCCAGGCGAGGTTGCGCACGCGCCGGATGGGGGTGAGTTCGGTGATGCCGCCACCGCCGCCATTGCCGCCGAAGATGAGGATGCCGTTGTTTTGCGCGGACACGATGGCGGGGTTGATTGCGGCCACGCGCCCGCCGGTGTCGGCCCATGCGTCGGTCACAATGTGGTAGAGCCAGACGGGGCGGGGGGTGGATGTGTTTGCGGTGATGGCGAAGGGCTCGGTGGTTTCGGGTGTGGTGTCGCCGCCAAAGACAAGGACGTGCCCCTGCCCGCTGGGCGCGGCGGCGCCGGCGGCCATGGCGGCGGGGAGCGGCTGGCGTTTTTCCCAGCCGCGCTGCATGGTGCCTTCGAGCGGGACGGGGCGGTAAATCCATGTCTCGTCACTCACGCGGTAACGGAGCGCCGGGGCGGCGGGCGTGGCGGCGGCGGTGGCAGGCGCAGCGGTGGCAGGCGCGGCGGTGGCGGAGACGATTTCGCGTCCGCCGGTGATGATGAGCACGTCGTATTGCGCGGTGACGATGGGGAGGATTTTTCCCGAGCCGGGGAATGCTTCCCGGCGCGTCCAGATGGCGGCGGCATTGGAAAGATCGAGGGACCAAAGGTTGGTTTCGGCGGTGGCGGCGTTGCGCGCGTCGGTGGTGCCGCAGACGACATAAAGGGTGTCGCCGATGACGGCGGCCCCGGCTCCGGCGAGCGGTTGCGGGAGGTCGGGGAGGGAGGCGGTTTCGAGTTTGCCATCGCGCCATGCGAGACGCGTGACGGCGGCGCTGGCGTCGGAGCCGACCATGCCGCCGATGGCGATGATGGCGTCGCCATGCTGGGCGGAGGCGCCCCAGCGGCGGCGGTCGGGCCAGGCGGTTTTGGTCCAGGACGGCGGTTGCGCGTTTTTGCCGTTGGCGGCGGGGAGTGTGTGAAGGGTTTGCGTGGCGCCGTCGGCGAGGATGAGCATGCCGCCGCTTTTGCCGTGGAAGGCCCCGGCCCGGTCGCCGGCGGGCGCGGCCGGGCCGGGCCAGCGTGTTTCGTTGACGAGCGACGTGTCACCGGCGCGGGCCGGCGCGGGGGCGATGACAAACGCAAGGAATGAGAGAAACGGAAACGTGGCGAAAAGGGAGCGCATGAGTGGGCGGGGCTATGCAGATATTAATATTAAAAACAGGATTGAGGGAACAGGATTGGCTGGCGTTTCGACAAGGGCGTCAGCCGTTGGAAGGCTGATAATGAGTGTTGTCTGTTGCCTGTTGCACCGGCTGCAAGTCGCGGCCCCATTTTTCCATCGCGGGAATCTCAACGGTGTCGCTGCTTTCGCGCACTCCATCCGCCGTCTCGAACATGCAGTATGCGACCACCTGCTCATCCGGCGTGGATTGTGCGATGGAGGCCGTCCATGCGCCATCGCGGCCCCGCCGGGCCGCGACCGTCTGCCAGGGCACGGTTGCATCGGGTTTTCGCGCGAGGCCATATTGGAACGCGGCCCGCGGCATTCGTTTGTAACAAAAGAATGCCCGGGCGATTTCTCCCTCGCAGCGGGCCGATAATATCAAATCCCCATCCTTGTTCCCCGCCGTCATGCTCTGCGCGCGCGGCCATGCCGGGACACCGTGCATCACCGATCCAAACCACTGGAGAGGGATCGTC
>JAITDF010000389.1 GCA_031282705.1 Opitutaceae bacterium
TGCGTAACATCAGCTCCAAACTCAAACTCAAACTCAAACTTAAACTTAAACTCTAACTCTAACTCCAACCTCTAAACTAAAAATCACCATGAGCATGGACCTGTCCAATCTTCTCGAAGCCATTCCCGGCGACGACCCCGCGGGCGAGGACCTCGCCGCGTCCGGCGCGCTCTTTGAACTCGACCGCATGATCCTCGGCAAACCCGAGACGCAATTCTCCCCCGCCGAGGAGGCCGACTGGAGCGCCGTGCGCGAACGCTGCGAGGAACTGCTCGGCAAGTCCAGGGACCTCCGCGTCGCCACCGCCCTCGCCGTCGCCCTGCTCAGGACCGGGGGCCTCCCCGGTTTCGCCGCCGGCCTCGCGCTCGTGCGCGGCATGTTGGAAACCTGTTGGGAAACCCTTCACCCCAAGCTCGACCCCGAGGACGGCAACGACCCGCAGGAACGCGTCAACAGCCTCAACTCCCTCGCCGCCCCCATCGGCACCTCCGGCGACCCTTGCAGGACCCTCGAAACCCTCCGCAAAACCCCCGTCACCCGCTCCCGCGAAGCCGGCGCGTGGGGGCTCGACGCCATCCTCGCCGCGCGCGACGGCACGCCCCTGCTCGACGGCCGCGCCCCCCCCTCCACCGCGATCATCGACGGCGCGTTCTCCGACTCGCCCCCCGAATTCCTGGCCGAAACCGCCGCCGCCATCGACTCCGCGCTGGAAAGCGCGCAGGCGATCACCGAATGGTTCACCGGCACGCTTTCCGCCTCCACCTGGCCGGCCTTCGAGCCGCTCGTCGCCGACCTGGAAAAACTGAAAACCGCCGTCGCCGCGCACCTCGGCGCGGAAGGCGCCGCGGAGGAATCCGGCGCCGCGGACGGCGCGGACGGCGGCGGCGCCTCCTCCTCCCCGTCCGGCGGCGGCGCGCCCGCCGCCCGCCGCCCCGAGGGCATCGCGACCCGCGAGGATGTCGTTCGCACCATCGACCTCATCATCGCCTACTACACCCGCAACGAACCCTCCAGCCCCATCCCCCTCATCCTCGAACGCGTGAAGCGCCTCGTCCCGATGGGATTCATGGACATCATCAAGGACATGACGCCCGACGCGATGGAACGCGTCACCCTTATCACCGGCGCCGCCCCCCCGGAGGACTCCTGAGCACACAACCGGACACAATCCCGCCCGCCCACGCCGCGGGCGCGCCAGCCGGACGGCGCCGGACGGACGCAAATTATAAAAACCCTCGATAACATGATGATTATTCTTACGGACACTTTGAAAAATCATGTCTCACGCGGCGGCTTTTGGTCCGTAGTGCAGGCGTCCCGCTTGCCAGATTGGGCCGTAGGGCGAGCGTCCCGCTTGCCAGACGGGAGCAGAATGCTCCCGCCGCTTCGGTGCGGTGACGGCGCGCTTTGCGCGCCGCCAGCCAAGCGGGACGCCCGCCCTGCGCCCGCAAAGCCGCATGACGGCGGACCATTTGCATTTTCGGTTCCCCGCTATTTTGAATGGATTTCCCATCGTGCCGCCGTGAAGCGGAGACAGCGATTGACCTTTTCAGCCCCGAAGGGGCGGCAGCGGCGATGCTCAGCCCCGGAGGGGTGCCAGGCACCGGTGTCGGCGGATTTCGCCCCTCCGGGGCTGGCCACCGCTGCTCCGAGGCTTCACCGTCTCATCGAAAAATGGCGGCGAAGCTCATTTTTCCAAAATCGCAACTTTTTTGTGCATATTAATGGCATTTTAAAATAATTGGTGGCTTAAAACCATTCCTTCCCTTTTCCTGTGAAGCGATCCACTGAAAAACAGACATCCTCGTCAGATCAACCATAACCAAAAACAACCCCCCATAAAATAACATGGCCAAAGCAAGCAGTCAGAAATTCATCGCGCGCAACCGCGCGCCCAGGGTTCAAATCGAATACGATGTTGAACTCTACGGTTCCGAAAAAAAGGTCCAGCTCCCGTTCGTCATGGGCGTGATGGCCGACCTTTCCGGCAATCCCGCCGAGCCGCTCGATGCCGTCGCCGATCGCAAGTTCCTCGAAATCGACGTGGACAACTTCGACGACCGCATGAAGTCCGCCAAGCCCCGCGTCACCCTCCAGGTGCCCAACACCCTCACCGGCGAGGGCAACCTCAACGTCGAGCTCAACTTCGAGAGCATGGACGACTTCTCGCCCGCCGCCGTCGCGCGGAAGGTGGACGCCCTCAACAAGCTCCTCACCACCCGCGAGCAGCTTGCCAACCTCCTCACCTACATGGACGGCAAGACCGGCGCCGAGGACCTGATTGCCAGGCTCCTCAACGATCCCGCGCTCCTCAACACCGTCTCCGCCTCCGCCAAACCCGCCGGCGAGTAAACCCGCAACCCAACCCATCCCTCCACCACCAGCCATGTCAGCCGAAAACGCATCCGCAGCACAAGGCGCGCCCCAGGCCGCCACCGCTGAATACAGCGAATTCCAGTCACTGCTCAACAAGCAGTTCAAACCGAAGACCGACGAGGCCAAAAGCGCCGTCGAGGTCGCCGTGCAGACCCTTGCCCGGCAGGCCCTCTCGGCCACCAGCCTCATCTCCGACAACGCCATCACCACCATCGAGGGCATCATCGCCGAGATCGACAAAAAGCTCACCGAACAAATCAACCTCATCCTCCACCATGAGGCCTTCACCAGGCTCGAAGGCACCTGGCGCGGCCTCCACCACCTCGTCAACAACACCGAGACCGACGAATACCTCAAGATACGCGTCCTCAACATCTCGAAAAAGGACGTCGCCAAGACCCTGAAGAAATTCAAGGGCACCGCTTGGGACCAGAGCCCGCTCTTCAAAAAACTCTACGAGGAGGAGTTCGGCATGCCCGGCGGCCAGCCCTACGGCGCCATCATCGGCGACTACTACTTCGACCACTCCGCCCCGGACATCGAAATCCTCTCCGGCATGGCGCAGATCGCCGCCGCCGCGCACGCCCCCTTCATCACCGGCGCCAGCCCCACCGTGATGAACATGGAATCCTGGCGCGAACTCGGCGACCCCCGCGACCTCACCAAAATCTTCCAGACCCCGGAATACGCCTCCTGGCGCTCCCTCCGCGAGTCGGCGGACGCCATTTATCTCGGCCTCACCCTCCCGCGCTTCCTCGCCCGCATCCCCTACGGCGCAAAGACCAGCCCGGTCGAGGAATTCGCCTTCGAGGAGGACATCACCGGCGCCGACCACAACAAATACGTCTGGTCCAACGCCGCCTACGCCATGGGCACCAACATCACCCGCTCCTTCAAGACCTACGGCTGGTGCTCCCGCATCCGCGGCGCCGAGTCCGGCGGCATGGTCGAGGGCCTCCCCGTCCACTCCTTCCCCACCGACGACGGCGGCGTGGACATGAAGTGCCCCACCGAAATCGCCATCACCGACCGCCGCGAGGCCGAGCTCGGCGCAAACGGCTTCCTCCCGCTCTCCCACTGGAAGAACACCGACTACGCCGTCTTTGTCGGCGCCCAGTCGCTGCACAAACCCGCCGTTTACGAGGACCCCGACGCCACCGCCAACGCCAACCTCGCCGCGCGCTTCCCCTACCTCTTCGCCACCTGCCGCTTCGCGCACTACCTCAAGTGCATCGTCCGCGACAAGATCGGCTCCTTCAAGGAAAAGGACGACATGAAGAACTGGCTCTCCAAGTGGATCATGCAATACGTCACCACCGACCCCACCGCCTCCGAGGAGGCCAAGGCGCGCTTCCCGCTCGCCGCCGCCGAGGTCGTCGTGGACGACGTTCCCGGCAACCCCGGCTACTACTCGGCCAAGTTCTTCCTCCGCCCCCACTACCAGCTCGAGGGCCTCACCGTCTCCCTCCGCCTGGTCTCCAAACTCCCCTCGGCGAAAAAATAATACAACCCAAACCACACCAAAAAAGGGGGGACGGGCCGCACGCCCTCCCCCCAAAAAATCGTTCTCTTGCTCGTTCTCGTTCTCTTTATTCTTTCTCTTTCCTCTTTATCTTTATCTTTCTCTTTATCTTTCCTCTTTCTTCCCCTCCCCCCTCCTCCCTCCACCCTCCTCCCGCCTTCCCGTTCTCCTGATCCCTGCCATCCTGTTTCCCTCCCATGCCACTAATAGACGCCTACATGAAATGCTCGGGCATCGCCGGAAGCTACAACCCCTCCGAGGGAGCCTTGAAAGGCGCCGCCAGGCTGCAGGTGTCCCACAAGGACTGGTCGGAAATATACTCCCTGAAATACAGTCTCTCCGGTGGCGAGTTTCCCCAGTTTGACATCAATAAACCCGTGGACGCCGCCTCCAACGACCTCTACCTGCTCTTCCTCAAAACCCGCGCCCGCGACATCCAGAAAGGCGGGAAATTCGCCGACCAGTTCATCAAGCAAATCGAAATCGAGCTGTGCCGCTGGGTGGACACCAATGACGACGGCGTCGTGGACGAGTTCAAGGTCTTCATCCGATACCAATTCGATCAATGCCGGGTGCTGGACTATTCGACCGACATGAACTTCGAGGCCGACGATCTGCCCGGGGAGGAAATTTCCTTCGGTTTCCGAAAGATGCAAATGTTCTATTACGACCCCGAGGAGACACTGACTTACAGTTGGGATTTCTCGGCGGGCAAGAAATAATACACGTAATGACGCAGCCTGCCGGGAAAACACGGAAACACACACCATGCCACTTTACGCTTATATTAAAATACCCGGAATAGAAAATTCAGAATCCACCGACGCAGCCTACGGCAAGGCGTGGATTCCCATCAGAAAATTCGACCTCAAAGGAGGAACAAATGAAGGCATGAAAACCCGTGTGACAGCCATGCAGACCATCTCCCGGCAGCGCAAGGAGCGCAGGGAACAACTGCGAGAAATCGGTATGGTGGATATCGGGGGGCTGTTCGATTCCGAGGAAGCGAGGCGTGCAGAAATCCGAGAGGAGCGGGCGGCGCGAAGGAATCAACTGCAAGAAATCGGCATGGTGGATATCGGGGGGCTGTTCGATTCCGAGGAGGAGAGGCGTGCAAAAATCCGAAAGGAGCGGGCGGCGCGAAGGAAGGAGGCGGCGGATTTTGAAAATATGGATTTCCGTTTGAATGAGCTTTTTGATGTCAAGGAGGAGGACGGGCCAAGTGAGGAGGAGGACAGGCAAAGTTCGGAAGGCCGGGTCACCGTCGAAAAAATGATAGACTCCGCCAGCCCCAAGCTCCAGCTCATGTGCCTGGAGTGCGGCCTGTATGACTCCAGCAAGTATATAACAGGGAAGGTGGAGGTGCATATCTGCCGCCAGATACCGGGCGACGGCGACGGCCCGGCCAGGAACGAGGTGTATATGGCGTATGTCCTGGAAAACTGCCTCATAACCTCGGTGGCGGTGGACGCCTCGGAGTCGAGCAAGCTCCAGGAAACCGTCGCCATCTCCTACGAAAAAATAAGCGCCTGTATAAAGACCGACAAGGGCACTTGGGATTCCAAGGGCTGGGATTTCATCGAGGAAAAGGAAGTCGGCCCGGCCCCCCCCTCCAAACCATGAGCCATCCTCCCCCGAAAAATTTCCGGCGCCGCGCCGCCGGCTGTCAGCCACCATCAAACACTTCTCCGCGCGCGCGGCACGGGGAAAACCACACACACAACTCATAAAATATCATGGCATTCGACGCATACCTAAAGTTCGTGGACCCGGTGACACCGGGCGAAGCGGAACTCGGCAAAGGCTACACTCCGGACAATACCGCGGAAAAGACAGGCTGGATTGAAATGACCGAATACGGCTTTTCAGTCACCATGGCCGTCAGCGCCGCGCGCTCCAGCGGCACCGGCGCCGCCACCACCGGCAAGGGCAAACTCGAGCCCTTCACGTTCAAGAAAACCGTTGACGCCACCAGCATGAGACTCGCGTTCCATGCCGCGGCGGGCACGATTTTCAAGCAAATCGTCATAAACATATTCGCCACCACGACCGACGGAAAGGAGGCGAAACCCTACCTCTTTCTCTCCATGCTCCTGAAGGGCGCCGTCATCTCCTCGTGCAGCTTCTCCGGCGGCGGCGGCGACGAACTCCCCACCGAGGATGTCGCCATCACCTACGGCTCGCTCGATTACAAATACTGGCCGTTCTCGGTGGACGAGGACACCGGCGCGATCACGCCCGGCAACAAAGGCGTCACCACCTTCAACTGGAGCACCGTCAAAAACAGCGGCAGCAAATCCTAAGCCCTCCATAACCACAATCCAAACAATCTAACCACACCATAACATCATGGCATTTGAAGCATATTTGTATATTGAAGGCGTCCGGGGTGACGCCACCAGCGCGATCGCCAAGGCGCCTCCGGGGGCTCCCGCCGGCTCCGGCCCCATCGCAATCAAGAGCTTCGGGCTCAACATCGAGATGCCCCAGGCCGAGGACCGCTCCGCCACCGGCGCGGTTTCCGTGGGCCGGGCGAACTTCGCGGACTTCGAGACCGCCAAGACGCTCGACATCTCCACCACCGCCCTGCTCTTCTTCTGCCTCGCGGGCAAGCACATCAACCAGGTTCTCCTCCGCGTCTTCCGCTCGGTCTCGGACGACGACACCAGCAAACCCACGCTGTATTTGGAGGCGGTTTACACCGGCGTCGTGCTCACCGAGGTCGGCGTGTCCGGCAGCGGCGACGAAATGCCCTCCGAGACGCTCAAGTTCAATTACGCCACCGTGAAATATAATTATATGAACACGGACAAAAAGACCGGCAAGGCCACCGGGGGGAAAACCGAGTTCAGCTGGGATCGCACGACCAACGCCGGCGCCAAGTCCTGATGCCGCCCGCCGGGGGACGCGCGTGCGCCGCCGCCTTGAACGGTGTCGCGCCGCGCCCGTCCCGTTCCCGCCGCAAGCGGCGCGGATTTCGCGCCGCCGCGTCTTGGGTGGACGGCCTCCGTGCCGTCCGCCCCAGGACAATCGGACGGCACGAAGGCAGTCCCTCCGGTTGTTTGGAATTTGGTATTGGCCGCCGCGTAACATCAGTTGCCAGGCTTCCCGCTTCGCCCGGAGGAAAATTTCACCCTCCACTGTTTCTCCGATTTGATATTTCGCGTCCTTTCGCGATTGGAAACTGAATTTTTGAACTTCCATTTTTGGATTCCCCGCCTGCTTTTCACTTCCTGACTCCTGATTCCTTGATTTTTCCACATGCCCGACCTCTCCAGCCTCATCAAAAACGCCGACCTTGATGGCGCCCTTGCCGCCGCCAACGCCGCCGTCCGTGCCAACCCCGGGGAACCGCGCCACCGCCTCTTCCTCGCGCAACTCAACTGCGTGCTCTCCCGCTGGGAAAAAGCCCGCGACCAGTTCGCGGTCTATTCCGGCCTCGCCACCGGCCCCGACGCCCGCCTCCGCGCCCGCCTCGCCCTCACCGCCGTGCAGTGCGAGGTCTTCCGCGCCGAGGTTTTCGCCGGCAGGCGCACCCCCCTCTTCCTCGGCGAGCCCGACCCTTGGATTGGTTTTCTCTCGCAATCCCTCCGCCTCCTCGCCGAAGGCCGCGCCGCCGCCGCCGCGCAACTCCGCGACCAGGCCTTCGAGTCCGCCCCCGCCACCCCCGGCGCCCTCGACAACCGCCCCTTCGCCTGGCTTGCCGACGCCGACACCCGCCTCGGCCCCGTGCTCGAACTCTTCATGGAGGGCAAATACTACTGGGTGCCCTTCCACCACATCCGCCGCGTCGCCATCGACCCGCCCGCCGACCTCCTGGACCTCGTCTTTGTCCCCGCCCAATTCAAGTGGGCCAACGGCGGCGAGGGCGCGGGCTTCATCCCCGTCCGTTACATCCCTCTCGGCCCGCCCCCCGCCCCCGCCGACGCCCCCCGCCTCGCCCTGTCCCGGCTTACGCAATGGCACGAACTCCCGGAAGGCTTCACCACCGGCGCCGGCCAGCGCATGCTGGCCACCGACGCCGATGAAATCCCCCTCCTCGACTGCCGCGTGATAGACTTCCACCCCGCCCGATAAAAATCGTTCCCATTCTCCCGCCCGTTCCCGTTCTTTCATATGGGCGCTTTGAAAAATCAAAAAACAACATGAAATCATTGAACAGCCCACGCGGAGGCTTTTGTGCCGCAGGGCAAGCGTCCTTTCCCCGGTTTGATATTTCGCGTCCTTTCTCATCCTTTCGCGGTTAAAAACTGAATTTTTAGA
>JAITDF010000417.1 GCA_031282705.1 Opitutaceae bacterium
GCGCACCACGGGGCAACCGCCGGGGGGCTCGGCGCGACCGCCCTGCCAAAACTGGCCGCCGCGTAACATCAGTGACATCAGTTAAATAACACCCAGGCCCTGAGGGGGCGGCGGCGCGCGCCGCACGCGTCATCGCATCCCCCCGCCCTTCCCCGCTGCCGCCCTTGGCGGGCGGGTCGTTCCGCCCGGGGCATGGCCCGGTTTTTTATCGGAGTCCGCGGGTTCCCCATTGCGGCCGTCACGGCTCGATATGCACGCCCTTGAGCGGGTGCAGGTCGAGCGGGTTGCCGGCCCAGCCTTTCACACCGGGCAGGCGCAGGTTGTTGCGCACGTAAAAATAAACCGGCGCGAGCGGCGCCTCGCCGGCGAGGATTTCCTCGCAGCGTTGATAATATTCAAAACGTTTCGCCCGGTCCGGCTCCGAGCGCGCCAGCGCCAGCAGGCGGTCATACCCGGCGTGGGACCAGCCCGTCTGGTTGTTGCCGCTGTCCGACGCCATGATGTCGAGAAAGGTGCCCGGGTCCAGGTAGTCGCCCACCCATCCCGACCGGACGATTTGATAATCCATCCGGCGCATGGTTTCCGACCACACCTTGCCCTCCTGATTGTATAATCCGATGTCAATCCCCAGGTTTTGCCGCCACATTTCGCTGACGGCCTCCGCGATCTGCCGGTGCCCCTGGTTTGTATTGAAAAGAATCTCCAGCCTGGGGAAGCCGGCGCCGCCCGGGAAGCCCGCCTCGGCCAGGAGTTTTTGCGCCCGCCCGATGTCGGCGCCGGGGCTCGCGGCGGGGTCGAAGCCGGGGATGCCGGGCGGCGTGAGGCCCGCCGCCGGGAGCTGGCCGCCGCGCGCGACAAACCGCACGAGCCGCCCGCGGTCGATCGCCAGCGACAGCGCGCGGCGCACCCGCGGGTCGTTCAGCGGGGGCGTGTTGACATTGAACCGGTAGAAATAGGTCGCGAACATGGGGCTGGGTTCATACACGCCGCGCGGGTCGTTTTTATAAACCGCGATTTTCGGGACGGGCAGCGTGGCGGTGACATGCAGCCGCCCGGTGCGGAAGGCGCGCTCCTCGGCATCCTCGTTTTCGATGGGGAAAAACATCACTTCGTTCAGCAGCACGTTTTCGCGGTCCCAGTAGGTTTCGTTTTTTATGCAGCGGATGCGCTGGTGCGGCGTCCATTCCGCCAGGGTGAAATAGCCGTTGCCGACCATGTTTCCCGGGCGCGTCCACAGCGTGCCCCGCCGGTCCATGCGCCCGAATTTGTTGATGGTCGGCGGGTGCACCGGATACCAGGCGGAGTGGCACGCCATCGCGGGCAGGTGCGGCACCGGATGCTCAAGCGTGAGCACGAGCGTGCGGTCGCCGAGGGCCCGCGCGCCGATTTGCCCGGGCGCGGTGATTTTCCCCGTGTTGAACGCCTCGCCGTTCTTCAGCGCATAAAGCATGTAGGCGTATTCCGCCGCAAGGCCCGGCGAGAGCATCCGGCGATACGCGAAAACAAAATCGTGCGCGGTGACCGGGTCGCCGTTTGACCAGCGCGCGTCCGGGCGCAGGGAAAACGTCCACGTCAGCCCGTCGTCGGAGACTTCCCATCCGGTCGCGACCGCCGGGCGGGGCTCGCAGGTGACCGGGTCGTATTGGGCGAGCCCTTCAAACAACGCCATGATGATCTGGAAGGTCTGGTGGGTGTCGGCGATGTGCGGGTCGAGGTCGTTGGGTTCGGCCATGTTGCCGACCAGCAGGGTCCGGGTTTTGTTTGCCTCCGCGACCGACGGGTTCCGGCGTCCGCCGCAGCCGGACAGGACGAGCGCGCAGCCGATGATGAGGAGAGGCGGGAGTTTATTCATGGATGGCAGCGTAGCGGATCGCGGGCGCGCGAAAAGCGGGAAAGAGGGGCGGATGGCGGTGTGCGATTCAAAGTGATGCCAGCCCCCTCTTTCTTCTTTCCTCTTTATCTTATCTTCTGCTGTTACGCGGTCGGCAGATTTTGGCAGGGCGGTCTCGCCGAGACCGCCGCGAGCACCACGAGGCAAACGACGGCCGTCTCGGCGAGACCGCCCTACCAAAACTGGCCGCCGCGTAACATCAGTTATCTTTATCTTTCGTCAGGAACGGGCGGGGAGTTCCGGGCGAAGCGGGATGCCTGACACGATAAAGAGGCAAGAAGAAAGAAGAAAGACTCCGGCGGTGACATCATTTCCTGTCGCACCCCCACCGAACCGCGTCCCGCGGGGATGCAAGCGTCCGGTTTCGTCCCTGCGGGACGCGGGCATGGCAGGGGCGTGGTCACGGGGTTGAAGCCCCGTGCCACCACTATCATGCCCCCGCAGGGCTGAAAAAAACTCGCTTTCCCTTCCGTCGCGCCGCCGCCGCCCGGGTGTTTTTGGCACCGGTTTGGCGGGGGCGTTTTCACGGCACGAGGTCGAACACCGGGATGATGACCGGCGTCTCGTCGCTGCCGCGCACGAAGGTGAAGGTGATCTCGCCGGCGTGGCGCACCTGCGCGTCGAAGCGTTGCAGCGACCAGCGGGACACCGGCTCGCCGTTGATGCGCGACACGAGATCGCCCCGCCTCACCCCTCTCGCCTCGGCGGGCGAGCCGGGCACCACGCCGAGCACGCGCCAGTAGGCGGGCGTCTTGGAAAAACTCAGCCCCGGGCTGCGCAGCGGGCCCATCGTGACGGGGGCGTCGGAGTCGCGGTGAAACAGCACCTGGTTGCGCGCGGGCATGAAGGTGACGCGGAAGTGGCGCAGGATTTTCCCGCCGATGGCCGAGAGCTGGTCGGTGAGGTCGGCGAGCGGCTGCTCGAAGCGGTGGCCGCCGAGGCCCAGCGTGCCGTCGAGGCGCCCGACCGTCTGGCAGCGGTCGCCGGTGAGCGTGCCCACCGTCGCGCCGGGGCGGGGCTCGACCGCAAAGCGCGGGTGCAGGCCCACGGGGTTGAGCATGAGCGGCGCGTCGCTGCCGGAGTCCACCAGCACGGCGAAGGTCTCGTCGCCGAGCCGCACCGGGATGATGGGCGTGCGCTGGTCGTTGTTGAAGGGTATCAACCGCCCTTGCGCCGGGGGCTCGCGCCGGGCGGGCGAGATGGTCATGCGCCCGCGCGGATAATCGAGCGTGAACACCGTGTCGCGAAACAACGGGAAACCGAGCACGCCGTCGATTTTCACGCCGAGGTGCGCGGACAGTTCGCCGCAGTCGTAGAGCAGCACGGGCACGTTCAGGAAGCGCGCGCCGCCGGCGTTGCCGAGATGGATTTCGCGCACGTTGCCCGACTGGAGATACGCGACCCGCCCGCCGGCCGAGCGCACGCCGACGCTGGAGGTGGAGAGCCGCGTGTCGCGCATCGCGTTGGCCTTGTAAAACTCCTCCGACACGAGCGTGACCGACGAGCCGGTGTCGATGAGGAAGCGCCACGGGCCGCGTTTGTCCCCCCTGGCCTCGACCACGAAATGCGCGCCGATGACCTGCGCCTTCACCTCGACCACGTCCGCGCGCACCTTGGTCTGGCCGGGGCGCGACTCGCGTTTGTAGAGCCGCGCGAGCCGCGTGAGGTTGGCGCAGCCGGAAAACGCCAGCGCCAGCGCCGCCAGCAGCAGGCCCGCCATCGCGCGCATCGCGAAACAGGATGTGCGGCGCCCGGCGGCGGCGGGCCGGCCGAGGGTGACGGGCCGGGCGGCGGCGGCAGTCTCGCCGGCAACAGTCCCGCCATCGCCGTCGGGCCGGACGCCGCCGACGCCGCCGGTCGCCCGGGCGTGGGCGGCGTCGGGCCGGGCGTGGACGGCGGGAAGATTTTGGCGCGGGCGCGGCATGTGCGGTTTATTTTTCCGGCTGCGGCAGTCCTCTGCCTGACAGCCACGCGCAAAATGCCAGCAATGCCGCCGGCAAGTAAAGCCGGTGCGCGCCCGGCGTGAAAAAAATCGCGTCCGCGGCGCCGGGCGCGACCGCGCGCACCGGCGGACCGGGCGGGCGGCGGATGCCCGGAAAAATGATGGCGAAGCCGGCCGGGTCGATGCAGGGCGTCGGAAAGACGACGCCGGGCGGCGGCGGGCGTTTTTTGCCGGCGGTTTTTCGGGCGCGCCGGGCGGCGTCTGGACGATGCGCAAAAAGCACGATAAAAAATCTGCGCCAATGCCGGCGCCCTTGCGAACCCCAAGCGGAAAATTTTTTGAAAAAATGCGGTTTGCCGCTGTTTTCGATGAGACCGCACAGCCCCGGAGGGGCGGCGGCAAGCCGGCTTGCTGCTGACAAGTTAACTCTTTAGTTTAACTGATGTTACGCGGCGACCAGTTTTGGTAGGGCGGTCTCGCCGTGTATAGTCCCGGGTCAAGGGTAACAGTTGTCCCGCTATGAGGGTGACACTTTTTTTTGGAGTTTTTTTCAGGTGATGGGAGTGCATAAGGGA
>JAITDF010000447.1 GCA_031282705.1 Opitutaceae bacterium
CGGCGGCGGCGGCGAGGATGTCTCGGCGAGGGGCGGCTTCCCGTTGGCCGCGAGGTCGCAGGCCGCGGTGGCGCCGGCCCATTTGGGGAAGCTGTCCGGCACCGCCGCGCCGGGCTTTGTGCAGGCCCCCGGCGGCGGCGGCGCAGAATTGGTTGCAAGCTGGAATGAACAACGGATGAACAACGGGGCGGAGAACGGGGCGGAGAACAAGGCGCGCCGTTTCACCGGCGCCGTTTTTTGTCGAGCGCAAGGCTCGCGTTTTGGCGGCGGAGTGTCCACGTTGGAGGCAGCCTCAACCGATGAAAAAAGCAGAGAACAACGCCGACGCCCCGGCCGAATCACCGCAAATCCCGCTGCCGCTGGCGGCGGCGTCGCCGCCGTCGCCGTCGTTATCGTCGCCACCGTTATCGTCGCCACCGTCGCCTCCCCCGCCGCCCTCCCCTCCCTGGGCACGATTCGCCGGGCGCGCGGCGGATGTCTGGCGGCGCGTTCGCGGCAATCCGCGCGCGCCGGTCGCGCTGGCGGCGCTGGTGCTGTCGGCGGCGGTGGCGGCGGTTTTGTCCGCCGTGCTGTCGCGCGGGCCGGGCAAGGCGCCTGACGCGGAAGTGTGGCGGGCCGCCGCGGCGGAATTCGCCGCCGGCAGGGGGCTCGTGCTGGTGGGATTTGCGGAGAGCCCGGTCAGGCCGGCGGGCCCGGCGCGGCCCGGCGAGGCGGAAAACCGCGGGCGCGCGACCGCGAAGCTGCCGGACGCGCTCTACGAGCCGGTGGAGGCGCGCGCGTATCTGGCGGACGAATTGAAATTCGACATGAGCGTGCCGGAAAAAATCGAGCGGTTGCTGTCCGGGCCGGGCGCGGCGCGCATCCGGCAGCTCGCGGGCGTCGATCCCAAGGACAACGGTTTGCCCGGCTCGTTGTCCCTGGTGCGCGAAACCGCGCCCGCCGGGACAAAGGTGGAGTTTGACGTGACGATGAGCGCGACGCTGACCAACGCCGGCTGGCGGGCGCGCGTGACCGGGAGCGCCCCGGTCACGGCGCCGCCGGGCGGGCGCCCGCTCGGCGGGTTCGGCGGGCGCGTGCTGGACGTGTCGCGCGAATCGGACGTGGAGCAAATCCGCCGCATCGTGTCGCGCGGCGGCGAGACGCTTGCGCGGCTGGAAAAAGCGCGCGCGCAGTTGGACGCCGAACGGGATGCGGGCGGTGAAAAGGCGCTCGAAAAGCTCGCCGGGCAATTCCGCGCCGGCGCGTTTTTCCTGGGCACGCTGGCCCGGCCCCCTTCCGGGGGAAATCCCAAATCCCCAAATCCCAAATCCCAAACAGTCACCGGCGCGGGAGCGCCTCAAAAAGGCACGGACGGGGCGGGCGTCGCGTCCCCGTCGCGGACGCCGCCTCGCCCGGAACCTGCCGGCGACATCGCGGACACGAATGTCCGCGCTCCTGAAAGCGGCGCGGAGGCGGAGGATGGGCTGGGCGTGAGCCTTGAGGTGACGGGCGTGAACGCGGCGGAGCGGACGCTGGCCGCGCTGCTGCGCACCGAGCATGGGTGGAGCGATTCCCGCGCGATGACCGGGCGTTTCTCAAGCGACCCGGCGACGGGCCGGCCGCTGCTCACGCTGGAATCGGACGCGGCGCAGGCGGCGCGCGGCGCGGGGCCGCTGGTCGGCGACGAGGCGGCGTTGCGGCTGGAATTCGCGGCCCAGGCGGACGCGCTCACCTCGCAAACCGCGGGCTGGCGGGGCGGCCTCCGCCTGCTCGCGGACGCGGCGCGCCTGCCCGCCATCGCGCGGTTGCGGGCCGCGGAGGGGCGCCTGCGGGCGGAGTTCGCGCCGGGCCGGGTTTTCCTCGCCAGCGCGCGCCCGGCCGCGGGCGGCGGCGCGCACGGGGAGTTTTTGTTGCGCATCACCAAACTCGACGCCAACGGCGCGCTGGAGGCCGTGCTCGAAAGCGCGGCCAACCACTGGACCCGGCCGATGCGCGGCGGGCTGGTCGCCAACCGCCACCGCGCGGCGGGGCGCCCGCTGCGGCTGGAGAGCGGCGCGGCGGAGCGCGTGCCGGGGGCGGCGCGCACGGGCTTGCTGGGCGCGGACAGCCTCAGCCTGGCCTTCGGGGAGGAGGGTGGCGCGTTCAGCGCGCGGATGGCGGACGGCGGGACGCTCACGCTCGCGCCGGCATCGCCGCGCGACGTGGCGGCGGTGGCGCGGCGCCGCGCGGAGCTGCGGGAGCTGGCGTTCCTGGTGGTGCGCGAGGGCGCGGCGTATGACGGCATGCTCGCGCGCGGCGGCGGCGCGTTTGCGGGCGGCGGCGGTGTATTCGCGGGCGGCGGCGACGCGTTCGCGGGCGGCGGCGCGGGGGAGCGCGTGCGGTTGCGTTTCGACCGGGTGGACACGCGCACGGGCGAGGTGTCCGCGGTGCTGGACTCCCTTTCGCGTCCGGGCGCGCGGCGGGCGTTGCGCGGCGCGGTGGAGCCGGGCGCGGGCGTGCTCGTGCTGGAAACCGGCGATGATGACGCGGCGCGACGCGGCACGGCACAGGGCGGCGCGGCGAAAGATGGCACGGCAAAGAGCGGCTCGGTGAAAAGTGGCGCTGCAAAAGGCGGCGCTGCGAAAAGCGGCGCGGGCGCGAATGCGGCGGAATCGTGGTTCGGCGACGGCGGGGCGTTTGTATTTGATCTGGATTTGTCGTTGCGGGAAATCGCGGGCCGCTCGCGCGGGCAATGGTGGTCGCTGACGTTTCCCGTGTCGGGCGGAAAGGCGACGGTGCTGCCCTCCGACCGGTGGCCGGCGGACGCCGGGGCGCATGTGTGGGCGGACGGCCAATGGCGCGCGCTCCCGGCAAACAACGGACGCGTGAAACGCTCCCTGCTGCAAAAGACCGGGCGCGCCGCGGACACCATGCTCTCGTGGGTGCGGCTGGGCTCGAAGGACGAGGAAGGCTCGGCGGCGGGCACGCTGGTGTTTGACGGCGGCACTCCGCCGCCGTCCGTGCCGGGCGCGGGGGTGACGCTGCTGTTTCGCGGCGCGCTGGCGCGTCCGGCGAACGTGGGCGTGGCGTGGCCGTTGCTGGAGGTGGCGCCGCTGGAAATGAAAAAGGCCGGCGCGGATCGCAAGGTGGCGATGGTGACCGTGACCAAGGACTTCGCGAGCGCGGGGGACCGGCGCGAGGCGGCCGTGCTGGAGGAACTGGCGCCCGGCGTGACGATGCTGCGCGTGGAGCGGCCGCTGCCGCCCGGCCGGTATGCGTTTTACGCCGCCGGCGCGGACGGCGCGGCATATGAGTTTGAGGCCAGGTAGTGCGCCGCAATGCCGCCCCGCGGTCTCGCACCGCGGTCTCACGTCGCGGTCTCGCGCCGCGGGATGCGATTCAGCGTCCGGGCGGCCGCGCGTCGGCCCGGCTGCCCGGCGGCCCGCCCCTTACACCGGCACTTTCACCACGACCTTGCGGACGAGGGCGGAGCCCTGCGCCGCGACCGCGATGCACGGCATGTGCCCGTCAACCGGCCACAGCACCGCCGCCTCGCCCGCGTGCAGGCGCACGGCCGCGCCGTTGTCATATTGCTCGTAAATGAGCACGTCCGACGCCGGCGTCCGGTCTTCCTTGAGCTTCAAGTCGGACACGTCGGCCACCTCGATGATTTCCTCGCCCACGATGACGGCCTGCACGTCGATGTATTGGAAATGCGACTCGTAAAACCCGGCCGTGCGCGGGCTTTTGGTCATATACACCTGCGGCATCGCGAACACCCCGCCGCCCAATTCCACGCGCTCGCTCTTCCCCGCCTCCAGCGAGTCGAGCAACTTCCGCCCGGCGGTGCCGGGACGCGAGCATTCGTCAATATAGTCGAACGCGATTTTGAAAACGCTGGAGGCCGCGGTTTGCGCGCGCGCCGTTTTGATGGAGCCGAAAATAGCCATGCGCCCACTTCACGCGCGCGCCGCCTCCCGCGCAAGCGCTTTTCCTCCGCGCCGCCCGGCCTTTGGCATTTTGCCCCTTGGGATTTTTTGGGGATTTTAGGTTCGGGATTTGGGATTTCCCCTCAGATTCCGCTGGCCCCGGCCGCGTGTCCTTCGCTAAATCCCGGGCAGCATGAGCATCGAATTTGGCTGGTGGGCGAAAGCCGCCGAAACCGGAAAGTTTCAAATCAACGTTTCCATCCACGGCGGCAACATCACCTGGTCCCGCAAGCAGGGCCACCACACACCGTGGGAGCCCTACGGCCCGCCCACCGAGGCCGATTGGGACCGCCTCATCGCCGAGGCGGAGCGCCGCGTCCCGCGCCGGCTGATCTCGCCCCGGCAATTCGAGGCCATCAAACGCCTGCGCCCCTGACAATCCGCGCCGGGGGGGGGCGTCCGCATGAGGCATGAAGTTTTCTTGCAAAAGATTTGACGCGAAATGCGAAAACGGATTCGCGCACACAAAATTAACCACAAAACCACCAAGCCGGGAAGGACACGAAGACCGGGAAACAAAGTCGCGGAAATTTTAGTGAGTCACTGATGTTACGCGGCTCTGACGTACCGCAGACTTCCAAGTCTGCTCCGAAGCTCATGCCTGATTGCGGGTTCGCGGCCAGGCGTGAGTTTTTAAGCAGGTTTGGAAACCTGCGGTACG
>JAITDF010000486.1 GCA_031282705.1 Opitutaceae bacterium
GGGAAGCGGCGGCGCCAGAAGTCAAGATTGTCAAAGAAATCGGGGGCGACGGTCTGGCCGGATTTGATTTCAATGGCGTGAAATTCGGAGGGCGCGGTTTCCACGACGGCGTCAATCTCGTGCCCTTGTTTGTCGCGCCAGTAGGTGATCGCGGGCGGCGCGCCGAGGGCGAGTTGTTGCTTGAGCAATTCGGTGACGACCCAGTTTTCAAAGATGGCGCCGCGCAGGGGGTGCGCGACGAGGTGCGCGGGTTTGCGGATGCCGAGGAGCCATGAGAGCAGGCCGGTGTCGCAGAAGTAGAGTTTGGGGGCCTTGATGAACTGCCTGGAATGGTTGCGGAATTGCGGGCGGAGCAGGAAGGCGGCGTTGCCGGCCTGCAAAATGGAGAGCCACGCATTGGCCGTGGGGCGCGAGATGCCGGCGTCGGCGGCCAGCGAGTTGATGTTGAGCAGTTGTCCGGCGCGTCCGGCACAGAGGCGGAGGAAGCGTTGAAACGCCTCCAAATCCTGCACGCGGAGCGTCTGGCGCACGTCGCGCCCAAGGTAGGTTTCGACATAGCCTTCCAGCCACGCGGACGGCTCGACGGGACGGGCGTGGATGGGCGGGAAGAGGCCGTGGCACAGGAGCGTGTCCAAGTCCGCCGGGGCGATGCCGGCGGCCTGCAATTCCCCGAGGGAAAAGGGGAGCAGGCGCAGCAGGGAGATGCGGCCGGCGAGGGATTGGGTGATGGATTCGACAAGCCCGAATTGCTGCGAGCCGGTCAGGATGAAGAGGCCGGGGCGCCCGTCGGCGTCCACAATGCCTTGGAGGTAGGAAAAGAGTTCGGGGCAGCGTTGCACTTCGTCGAGCACGGCGCCGTCGGGGAATTGGGCGAGGAAGCCGCGAGGGTCGCGCAGGGCGAAGGTGCGGGTGTCGGGGTTTTCAAGGGAGACGTAGGGGCGTCCGTCAGCGAGGGCTTGCGCGAGGGTGGTTTTGCCGGATTGCCGCGGGCCGGTGACAGCCACAACAGGAAACTGTTGGAGCCGCTTTTGGGCGACGGGAAAGATGGCTCTGGCAATCATGCGGAAAATTGTCTGTCAACAAATAGGCCAAGTGTAAAGCGAACTTTGCAAATGGTTTTTCCGGTGCGCAATACCCATATGCAATGGTGGTTGGATTTATGGCAACTGATGTTACATGGAAGCGACAATCTTGACAACCTGCGGTACGACGGAGCCGCGTAACATCAGTTCCGGAGACGGAATATAGCGCGAAGGGGTTGCCGGAGGCGCTCATCTTTTCCCGGCAATCACAAGGAATTGTTTGCCAAATATCCGCCATGCCGGATGAATGCGTAAGTACAATTTGATGAGTAAGTTGGTAATTCGGGGGGGGGGGGGGGGGGTAGGCTTTTTTCGAGACATGGTATAAGGCAGGAACCGGGCTTTTTGGAACACGATTTCAAACCCGAGGCTTTGCAAACCTTCGGCGAGCGACAATTCGGTCAGAGGCAGGTAATGATCCCAAAAATCCCAGTAGGCGCCGGGCACGCAGCGGATGTTCGGCCCCATGGCGATGAGGCGTCCGCCTGATTTCAGGCAGCGGCGGGCTTCGGCGAGCGTGCGTTGCAGAGCGGTCTTGTCGGGGAGGTGCTCGAAAAAATTGCTGGTGAATATAATATCCAGCGAGCCGTCCGCCAGCGGCCATCGCGTGGAGCAGTCTTGCGCGAGGAGTTTCACCCCGGGGTTGAGATGGCGTTTGGAGTCCGGGTTGAGATCCATGCCAAATTTTTCGCGCGCGGTGATGTTGTTGATAAACTCACCATAACCGCAGCCCAGGTCCAGCACGGCGGCGTCGGCGGGCACGTGGCGTTGGAAGAAATGCCGGATGAGGGCGCGCCAGACTTGGTTTCGATACTCGCGCATGGAGTCGAAGCGGCGGGCGTAGATGGCGCTCAAATCATCGGGTGTGGTGTTCGTGGTCATGGGCGGGTCAAAGCGGCGCGGAGAGTTCGAGCCAGCCGGGATGCGCCCCGGCGTGCTCGGCGATTTCGTTGAGGATGTCCTGCACCGGGGTCGCCGGGGTCCAGTCCCAAAGGCGTTTTGCCTTGGCGGAATCGAGCACCATCCAGGGGATGTCGAAGGGCCGCGGCGCGGGGTCGGAGGCGACCGCGTGCGGGCCGAAGCGCCGGTCGCACCAGCCGGTGAGCTGGCGCAACGACATGGCGGAGGCCGCGCCGCCGCTGACGTTGAGGATGCGCTCCCCGGCGGGCATGGCGGGCGCGGCAAACTGTTTTTCGAGCAACGGCGCCAGGTCGCGCGGATGCAGGCAGTCGCGCACCTGGCGCCCCTGCCCGTCGAAACCGATGTAACGCAGCGGCCGGCGGCGCAGGTGGCTGTTTATCCAGTAGGCGAAGATGCCTTGGTCGGGCCGGCCAAACTGGCCCGCCCCGGCGAGGACGCCGCAGCGGTTGATGTAAACGGGGAAGCCGAAGGTCTCGCCGTATTCCAGCGCAAGCGCCTCGCTGGCGAGTTTGGTGGCCCCGTAGAGGGAAACTGGCGCGGTGGTCGAAAAACTTTCGCCAACGCCGGCCGCGGTCAGGCCGGGCGGCAGCGTCCGCGTGTCGTCGGGCCGGAAGGCGCCGTCGCGCACGGTGACGGGCAGGGTGGCGAGGGGTTCTATTTTATAGACCCGGCTCGTGCTCAGCAGGACAAACCCGGCGCGGTGGCGCCGGCAGTATTCGAGCAGGTTGAGCGTGCCGGCGAGGTTGTGCTCGACGAGCTGGCGCGCGCTGGTCCGCCCGTCGATGCCGGCCAGCACGCTGGGGTTGGCCGCCGCGTCGATGACCCAGCCGGCGGCGGGCAGCGCGTCGATGTCGCTGGCCGCGCGCAGGTCGGCGTGGGCGATTTTTATGCCCAGGGCCTTGAGCGCGGCGCGGTTGGTCTCGCTGCCGGGGCGGATGAAGTTGTCGAAGCCGTGGACGGCGTGCCCGCGCCGCGCCAGTTCGCCGGCCAGGGTCGAGCCGGCGAAGCCGCAGATGCCGGAGATGAGGATGGTGGTTTTCACGGTGAAATCACTGATGTTACGCGGCGGCCTGTTTTGGCGGGCGGTCTCGCCGAGACCGCCGCGAGCACCACGAGGCAAACGACGGCGGTCTCGGCGAGACCGCCCTGCCAAAACTGGCCGTCGCGTAACATCAGTGATTTCACCGTGAAAACCACCATCCTCATCTCCGGCATCTGCGGCTTCGCCGGCTCGACCCTGGCCGGCGAACTGGCGCGGCG
>JAITDF010000577.1 GCA_031282705.1 Opitutaceae bacterium
GGCAAGTAACAAGTGGCAGTGGCAAAAAGAGGGGAGGGGGCGGGAGGATGGGAGATATGGGAGGTATGGGAGATATGGGAGGCATGGCGTTTTCCGGGGGAGGGTGGCGCGGGGGCGGCGGTGAAACCGCCGCGGAATGGCGGAATGGGCGGCGGCGGCATGGGGAGGGCCTTTTTCCCGGGGGGCTGTCGCCGGCTTGTTGCGGGTTATTTGTTTTCTTCTTCCGTGCTTTCGCGCCAGTCGATGAGTTCGAGTTGGAGGAGTTTGCGGTCGTTGTAGTGGTTCCAGGTGATTTCCACGGCCATGTCGATGGGGGTGCCGGTGGGGGGGATGCGGGTGGCGAGTTTCCAGGCCACGCCGAAGAGGCGGCGGCCGGTGCCGTCGTCGAAGTGGAAGCGGAAGTGCTGGCCGCGGAAGATTTCGGGGCGTTGCTGGAGGGTGACGCGGCGGATGCCGAAGACGGGTTCGGTGTTGCCCTGGCCGAAGGGGTGCAGGGCGCAGATGTCGGCCATGAGGTGTTCGCCGATTTCGGGCGGGGTGATCCAGATGGCGAGGTCGAGGGCGGGGCCGTTGAGGCCGCCGCCGGTGTGGCGGCGGATGGATTCGACAAAGCGGGCGCGGAAGGCGGCGATGTGGCGCTGGGGGAGCGAGACGCCGATGGCCATGGGGTGGCCGCCCCAGCTGAGGAGGTGTTCGCAGCAGGTGCCGAGGGCTTCGACGAGGTTCACGCCGTCCACGCTGCGGCCGGAGCCTTTGGCTTGTTCGCCTTCGTTGCCGAGGACGATGCAGGGGCGGTGGTATTTGCGGGAGAGGCGGCCGGCGACGATGCCGACGACGCCGGGGTGCCAGTTTTCGCCGTAGAGGACGATGCCGGGGTCGGCGGCGTAGTTTTCCTCGATGAGGCGTTCGGCTTCTTCGGTGATGCGGCGTTCGATGTCCTGGCGTTCGCGGTTGAGGCCGTGGAGGCGGAGGGCGGTTTCGCCGCAGAAGGTGTCGTCGTCGCTGAGCATGAGTTCGACGGAGAGGGAGGCGTCGTCGATGCGGCCGCTGGCGTTGATGCGGGGGCCGAGGCGGAAGGAGATGTCCACGGGCATGAGGCCGTTTTCGGGGCGCACGCCGGCGATGTGCATGAGGGCGCGGATGCCGGGGCGGCGGGTGTGCTGGAGGATGCGCAGGCCGTGGCGGGCGAGGATGCGGTTTTCGCCGTGGAGGGGGACGAGGTCGGCGACGGTGCCGAGGGCGACGAGGTCGAGGGAGTCGCGGAGTTTGATTTCGTAGGCGGTGGGGTGGTTTTCGGCGCGGAGTTGTTTGAGGAGGCCGTGGGCGAGTTTGAAGACGAGGCCGACGGTGCAGAGGTCGCGCCAGGCGTCGGCGGCGGGGTCGGGGGGGGCGGCGTCGGCGGGGTGGTGGACGTGGGGGTTGATGAGGATGGCGTGTTCGATGACTTTTTCCTTGGAGCGGTGGTGGTCAACGACGATGACGTCGATGTTCTGGGCGCGGAGGTAGGCGATTTCGTCGTGGGAGTTGGTGCCGCAGTCGAGGGCGATGAAGAGGTCGGGTTTGCCGGGTTCGAGGGCGCGGTCGATGGCGCTGCGGGAGAGGCCGTAGCCGTCTTCCATGCGGCGGGGGACGATGAAGCGGGGGTGGAGGCCGAAGCGGCGGAGGATGCTGACGAGGAGGGCGGTGGAGGTGACGCCGTCCACGTCGTAGTCGCCGAGGACGACGATGGTTTCGCGGGCGGCGATGGCGGCGCGGAGGCGGTCTGCGGCGGCGGCGAGGTTGCGGATGCGGAGGGGGTCGTCGAGTTCCTTGAGCGCGGGGTGGAGGAATTTGGCGGCGCGGGCGGGGTCGTCGAGGCCGGCGCGCAGGAGGAGTTCGGCGAGGATGGGGCTCACGCCGGCGGCCCGGGCGAGCGCCGCGGCTTGCCCGGGGGGAAATGGTTTGTAGGTCCAGCGCATGGCGTTTCGGGAATGCGGATTTTGGATTTCGGAATGCGGGATGCGGGATGGCGCAAGCGGCGCCGCGTGGCGGCCTTGTTTGCGCGGGTTTTTAATCCCGCAATCCGCGGTCCGAATGCCGCAATCGCGTCATTTGGAGGCGCGGCTGGCGCCCTGCCATTCGTAGGTGGGGCGGACGTCCTGGTGTTTTTCGACGCGTTTGCGGTCGCCTTTGTGCCACCAGTAGAAGACTTGGGAGGCGATGAAGATGGCGGAGAAGGTGGAGGTGATGACGCCCATGGTGAAGGTGAAGGCGATGTCCTTGAGCACGCCGGTGCCCCAGATCCAGAGGGCGATGGAGGCGAGGAGGGTGGTGGTCGCCGTCATGATGGTGCGGGCAAAGACCTTGCTGATGGCGTTGTTGACGACGTCGCGCAGGGAGGTGTTGGGGTTGATGCGGAGTTCTTCGCGGATGCGGTCGAAGACGACGACGGTTTCGTTGATGGAGTAGCCGGCGATGGCGAGGATGGCGGCGACCATGGGGGCGGAGAAGTGGTGGCCGGTGAGGACGAAGAGGCCGATGGCCATGAGGATGTCGTGGAAGGAGGAGAACATGGCGCCGATGCCGAAGCCGAATTCGAAGCGGAAGGCGATGTAGAGGAGGATGATGCCCATGGAGGCGAGGACGGCGACGAGGGCGTTGTAGAGGATTTCGTCGCCGATGGTTTCGCCGATGACGCTGGTGCCGAGGCTGGTGAGGCCGGCTTCGGGGAAGGTTTTCTGGAGGGCGGCGAGGAGCGCCTCGGACTTGCCGGTCTCGGTCTCGATGCGGAGCATTTCCTGGCTGCCGCCGATGGCGCTGATGTAGGCGGGGACGATTTCGCCGTGGCCGCCGGCGGCGGCGAGGTCGCGGATTTTGCCGGTGTCGATTTGCTGTTTGTATTGGAGGGTGATGGCGTCGCCGCCCTTGAAGTCGATGCCGAAGATGCCGTTGCCTTTGTAGGCGACGACGGCGAGGCCGGCGAGCACGATGAGCCAGGAGGCGATGAAGGCGGGGGCGCCGAAGCGCACCCAGTCGATGTGGATGTTTTTCAACATGCGGCGCATGGTGAATTTTTTCACGAGGCCGGAGGTGAAGAGCCATTCGAGGGTGAGGTGGGCGACGACGAGCACTGAGAAGAGGGTGGAGAGCACGCCGATGCAGAGGGTGACGCCGAAGCCTTTGATGGGGCCGGTGCCGAGGAGGATCATGATGGCGCAGACGATGAGTTGCACGAAGTGCGCGTCGAGGATGGTCCAGAGGGCCTTGGCGAAGCCGTTCTGGTTGGCGGAGGCGAGGGATTTGCCCTCGGCGAGTTCCTCGCGCATGCGTTCGTAGATGAGGATGTTTGCGTCCACCGCCATGCCGATGGTGAGGACGATGCCGGCGAGGCCGGGGAGGGTGAGGGTGGCGCCGAGGCGGGCCATGAAGCCGAAGATGATGATGACGTTGATGGCGAGGGTGCAGACGGCGACGAAGCCGCCGGTGGTGTAGAAGGTGATCATGAAGGCGGCGACGAGGGCGGCGCCGATGATGGAGGCGCGCACGCCGCTGTCCACCGCGTCCTGCGCGAGCGAGGGGCCGACTTCGTATTGCTCCATGACGACCATGGGGACGTCGAGGGGGTTGTTGAGGACGTTGGCGAGGTTCTGCGCCTCGCGGTCGGTGAAGCTGCCGGTGATCTGGGCGGAGTCGCTGTTGATTTCCTCGCGGACGGTGGGGGCGGAGTAGAGTTTGCCGTCGAGCACGATGGCGAGGCGGCCGAGGGCGCCGGAGTCGCGGGAGTTTTCGACGATGGCGCGGGTGACTTGGGCGAAGCGGGAGCGGCCTTCCTTGGTGAACAGGAGGATGATCTCGGGTTTGCCGAATTGGTCGGGGCGGGCGAAGGCTTGTTTCATGATTTTGCCGTCGGCCTCGGGGACGCGTTTGATGTAGAGTTCCTCGACGCGGGTGCCGGTGCGGGAGTCTTCCTCCAGGGTCATGCGTTCGTAGCCGACGGGGGTCTGGCCGCCGGTCGTCGCGGGGGTGAGGGTGGGGTGGACGAGGCGGAACTGGAGGAAGGCGGGTTTCTGGAGGCTGTCGATGACGTCGGGGTTGTCCTTGGTGTTGACGCCGGGGAGCTGGACTTCGAGGCGGCTGTCGCCGACGGGGCGGATGATGGGCTCGGTGACGCCGAAGGCGTTGATGCGGCTGCCGATGATGTCGATGGCCTTCGTGAGTTTTTCCTTGCGCTCGTGGGACTGCATGTTTGCGAGCGCGGCGGGGGCGATTTCGAGGGTGAAGGCGACGCCGCCCTTGAGGTCGAGGCCGAGCTGGAGGCGGGCCTTGGATTCCTTGAGGAGGTAATCGAGGAGGATGGCGTTTTTCTTCTCGATGTTTTTCACGTCGCCGAGGTCGAGTTTCGGGAAGTGGGCGGCCGTGAGGTCGATTTTGCGTTCGGCGGCGATTTGCTTGAGGGCGATGAAGGCGCTGGGCGCCTGGCGGGCTTTGTGGCGGTCGCCGGCTTCCTTCAGCAGCGCGTCGAACTCGGACTGCCGGGCCTGGGCCTCGACTTTCACGAAGTCCACGAATTCCCGGTCCTTGACCGGGAACATTGAGTAGGCGAAAAAGCCCACCACGGCGATACTGAGGAGGACTTTCCAGAGGTTGTTTTTAGGCATGTGTTGTTTGGGTTTGAAAAGTGTTGCGGGGCGGGGGCGGCGGCGCGGCGGTTTGCGGCGGATGGCGGCGAGTGGCGGCGGTGGCGGTGGTCGGTTGGCGGCGGGCGGCGTGGTTCGACTTGAACCGGCTTGAATCGAATCAAGTCGATTTAAGCCGGGCCGCATCGGGCCGCGCCACGCCGGGCCGGGGCCGCGTTGCGCCGGCGCGGGCCGGCGCGGTCGCGCGCGCGGGGCTTACTTCTTTTCCTCGCCGCCGTTTTTCTTGGCGACGACGCTGGTGATGTAGCCCTTGCCGACTTCGACTTTGGTGTTGTCGGAGATGCGGATGACGAAGCGGTCGTCCTTCTTGGCCGTGATGTGGCCGTAGATGCCGCCGGCGGTGACGACCTCGTCGCCCGCGTCGAGCGAGGCGAGCATCTGCTGGTGCTGCTTCTGCTTTTTGCGCTGGGGGGCGATCATGAGGAAATACATCGCCGCGATCATGAGGCCCAGCATGAGGAACATTTGCATGCTGCTGCCGGGGCGGGCGCCGCCGTCGGGTGCGGCGGCGGGCGCGGTCTGGGCCAGGAAAAGCAGCGAACTGTCGAGCATGGAGGATATTTTCATCATTGCGTGTTATGTTGGTTTTGGAAAAGAAACGGAAACTTAACTCCGTCCGGGAAACAAATAGCAAGCAAACAGTCCGCATTCTCTCACCGCCTTGAAAAACAAAGACACCGCCGCATGGTCGGCCGCAAAATCCGAGGAGCATTACGGTTTCAAACGCTGGGGCCACGACCACTTCGGCGTCGATGAGGAGGGCTTCGTCGAGGTGCGCCCCGTGCCCGAGGGCACCGCGATACGCCTCATGGACGTGGTGGACGAGGCCCGCGGCATGGGGCTGCGCGCGCCGCTGGTGGTGCGTTTCCAGGACTTGCTGCGCCACCGCGTCGAGTGCCTGAACAAGGTTTTCCGCGAGGCCATCCGCGACGAGGGCTACAAGGGCGGCTACCGCGGCGTCTTCCCCATAAAGGTCAACCAGCTCCGCGAGGTCGTCGATGAAATCCTCGCCGCCGGCAAGGACTACCACCACGGCCTGGAGGCCGGCTCGAAACCCGAGCTCATGATCGCGCTGGCCATGCACGACAACATCCAGCGCCTCATCATCTGCAACGGTTACAAGGACCACGACTACATCCGCCTCGCCCTCATGGGCCGCAAGATCGGCAAGCGCGTCATCATCGTCGTCGAGCAGCTCAGCGAGGTGGACCACATCATCGCCATCTCCGGCGAGCTCGGCGTGCGCCCCCTCATCGGCTTCCGCGTGAAACTCCAGACCCGCGGCGAGGGCAAGTGGTCCTCCTCCTCCGGCGACAACGCCAAGTTCGGCCTCAACACCGCCGAAATCCTCTTCGCCATCGAAAAACTCAAGGCCGCGCGCCTCACCCAGGCCCTCCGCCTCGTCCATTTCCACATCGGCTCGCAGGTGCCCAACATCCTCACGATCAAAAACGCCGTCGTCGAGGCCACCCGCTTCTACTGCCAGCTCTCGAAAATGGGCTTCCCCATGGGCTACCTCGACATCGGCGGCGGCCTCGGCATCGACTACGACGGCTCCCGCACCAACTTCGAGTCCTCCATGAACTACTCGCTGGAGGAATACGCCCGCGACGTCGTCGCCAACATCCGCGACATCTGCGACCACTCCGCCGTGCCCGTCCCCGACATCATCAGCGAAAGCGGCCGCGCCGTCGTCGCCCCGCACTCCATGCTCGTCGTCGAGGTCTTCGAGCGCATCAACAAAAAGGAAACCCTCAGAAAACAGCACCGCCCGAAGGAAAAGCACAAGGTCGTCACCGACCTGGAGGCGCAGTTGAAAAACCACTCCCTCCTCGGCCGCCTCGAACGCTTCCACGACGCCCTCCAGAAAAAAGAGGAGGCCCTCTCGCTCTTCAACCTCGGCTACCTCGACATCGAAAACCGCGCCGCCGCCGAGTCCCTCTACTGGCAGATCTGCGAGCAAATCGACCGCGAAGGCGGCGAAAGCGGCTACCAGCCCGAGGAACTGCACGACCTCAAAAAAATCCTCGCCGACCAATACGTCTGCAACTTCTCCGTCTTCCAGTCCCTCCTCGACCACTGGGCGCTCCAGCAACTCTTCCCCATCGCACCCCTCC
>JAITDF010000625.1 GCA_031282705.1 Opitutaceae bacterium
TAGAAATTCCCATTAATTTGTAACAATTCTGAAACGCCCGCGCAAACTGCTCGGCATGGCGCCGCTGAAACGCCACATTGGATTCACGCGCCACCCATGACTTCCACCGACCTGAAAGCCAAAAAAATCCTCATTGTGGATGACGAAGCCGATGTCACCGCCCTTGTCGCTTACAACCTTCGCGCCAAAGGCTGCGTCGTCGAAACCCTCAACGACCCCACCGGCAGCATCGGAGTCGCCCGCTCCTTCCTGCCCGACCTCGTCATCCTCGATGTAATGATGCCCGACCTCGGCGGGATGCAGATATGCAAAATGCTCCGCGCCGATCCCCTGCTCAAAACCGTGCCCGTCATCTTCCTCACCGCCAAGGCCGAGGAGCATGACCGCGTGCAGGGATTTGAAAGCGGGGCCGACGATTATATTTGCAAACCCTTCAGCACAAAGGAGCTAATCCTCCGCATTCAATCCATCCTCCGCCGCGCCGCCGCCGGCCTCACCGGCGCGCCCGGCGCCGCCCGCCATCAGGCCGGCGGCATCAATCTCGATGTCGAGCGCCACGCCGTGACCGTCCACGGCCGGCCCGTCGAGCTTACCGCGACCGAGTTCAAGCTCCTCCATCTCCTCATGGAACGCCGCGGGCGCGTGCAAACCCGCGAACATCTGCTGCTTAACGTCTGGAACTACGAAACCGAAATCGAAACCCGCACCGTTGACACCCACGTCCGCCGCCTCCGTGAAAAACTCGGAACCGAGGCCGACTGGGTCGAAACCATCCGCGGCGTGGGCTACCGCCTGGCGGAACGCCGCGTCACAAACCCTCCCGCCGCATGAGCTTTCCAAGGTATTGCGAAGGCGCGGCAGCGCCGGATTGCGTGGCACGGGCGACCCGCCCGTGTTTCGCGCCGCCGCCGCCCGAAAACATGGACGGGGTCGCCCGTGCCACGCAATCCGGCGTGCCGCTTAACATCAGTTATCAAACCGCTGACAAATATGGATGATTTGATACAGATTTCGCCATTGCACAATTATGCGAAATTAACCGAAAAAGACGCGAAATTCGTGAAATCAATTTCGGATCATGGTTCTCAGGCCTTGGGAGCCCCGCGGATGCAAAGAAAACATCCTCCGGAACAGGTTCGCCGCCCGCCGGCCCATTGGGCAACGAAACTTGTTGGCATTGTTTTGCTTAAAAACATATTATTCGCCACAAATCTCAAGCGCGCCGGCATTTCGGATAATTTCCCTTATCTTTCAAAAAATTCCCCATAATTTCCCGATTTATCCTTTTTCTCATCCCGCCGGTAAAAACGAACGCCTGCATATGAATGTCTATTAATGGCCGGCCAAAAAAATGCTTCCCGTAATTATCATCGCCCTCGGAATCGCCCTTTGCGCCGCGCTTTTGCACCTCGCGCAGCACCGCCGGGCCGCGCGCGGGCTTTCGCAGGCGATCCTCACCCGGCAACCCTTTCTCCGCGAAGACATCCCCGGCGCGTCCGGGCCGCATTGGGACGCGCTCGTCAGCGAGACCAACGAGCTCATCTCCGAAAACACCCGCCTGCGCCGGCTCCGCACCAGCCAGCTTGCGCAACTCGACGCCACCCTCGGCAGCCTTCAGGAGGCCGTGCTTCTGGTTGACCGGGACAACCGCATCCTTCTCGCCAACCAGGCCCTCCAGGCCCTCTTCCCCCGCGCCGCCGCCAATGCCAACCTCCTCCACCAGCGCCTCGAAACCATCATCCACGGCACCGCGTTTTTTGAATACGTCGAGGCCGTCCGCCGCGCCGCCGCCCGCCCGCAGCAGGAAATCGAGTTTCCTCCCCCGCCGGCCCCCGCCGCGACCTCCCGCGCCGGACGCCACCTCTGGCTCGAAGTCACCGGCACCACCATCCCCGCGCTCACCGGCGATGACGAGGCCTGGGCGCTCTTTGTCCTCCACGACATCACCAAGCAGAAAAAACTCGAAGCCGTGCGCAAGGAGTTCGTCGCCAATGTCTCGCACGAACTGCGCACCCCGCTCAGCATCATCAAAGGCTGCGCCGAGACGCTTGTGGACGGGCACGCCGGGCACGCCGGCATGCCCGAGGCGGATCGCGACCGTTTTTTGCGCACCATCGAGCGCCACGCCGAGCGCCTCAACACCCTCATCGAAGACCTGCTCACGCTGTCCCGTCTCGAATCCGCCAGCGCCGGCCTGCGCCGCGAGCCCGTCGCCTTCGCAAAGCTCCTCGCGACCATCCTCGACGACTACCGCGCCCGCCCCGCCGCCGCCGGCCGGCGGCTCGGGCATGACATCGACCCCGCCATCGGCGAACTCCACCTCGACCCGCTCAAAATCACCCAGGCGCTCGAAAACCTCCTCGACAACGCCCTCAAATACACGCCGCCCTCCGCGCTCGTCCACGTGGGCGCGCGCCGCGCCGGCGGCGGCATGGTCGAGGTGTCCGTGCGCGACAACGGCCCCGGCATCCCCGCCGCCGACCTGCCCCATGTTTTTGAGCGGTTTTATCGCGTGGACAAAGGCCGTTCCCGCGACAAAGGCGGCACGGGCCTCGGCCTGAGCATCGTGAAGCACATCATCCAGCTTCACGGCGGCCAAGTCCGCGCCGAAAGCACGGAAGGGCAGGGGAGCGCCTTCTATTTCACCCTGCCGGAAAAGTGAGCGGGGCGTTGTGCCGGCCCTGCAAGAACGGCGCGATTCGTCCGCCAATCGTTCCCGTTCCCGTTCTCTTACTTGTTCCCGTTCTCTCTGCCGTTTGCGAAACGTTTCGAGAACGAGTAAGAGAACGGGAACGATTGGCGGGCCGGGCTAAAATTAAAGACAGGCGAAAAATGCAGCCCCGTCGGCGAGGTTGCCAAACACACAACACCGCCACGGCGAGGGACATGCCAATGATTATTGAACAAATCATGACCGAGGCGCGGCAGTTGCCGCGCGACCAGATCAGCGAGCTTTTTGACCTGCTGCGCGCCGAATCTTTTGCGCAGCCCGATGCCGGCGTCGAGCAGGCATGGAAGACCGAGACGCGCCAGCGCATTGCCGAAATCGAAAGTGGCGCGGTGCGGGGCATCCCCGGCGACGAAGTGATGGCGGAATTGCGCGCAATCGTCGGCCTGTGAAACCCCTCGTCTTCCACCCCGAGACCCGCGCGGGGCTGGGTCAAAATTAGGGACAGGTCAAAAATAAAAAATCCGTTCTAACCCATCGTTGACCCATCGCGCTGCCCGCGCCATTTTGCGCGCCATGAGAATTTGCCTCATTCCCCGCCCGCGCCGCCTTTGCGCGCTCGCTTTGTTTTCGCTCCTCGCCGGCGGCTTGTCCGCCGCTGACACGCCCGTTTCCAAGCCGGTGCCCGCGTCCGTTTCCGCGCCGTCCCCGGAAGTCGAACGGCACAACGACCTCGTTTATGGCGAAGCGAGCGGACAGGCCTTGCTGCTCAATTTGTCCGTCCCGAAAGCCGCGAAAAATCCGCCGCTGGTGGTCTATATCCACGGCGGCTCCTGGCGCGCGGGCACCTACAAAAAATGCCCCGTGGATTTTCTCGCAAAGGAGGGCTTCGCCGTCGCGTCCATCGAATACCGTTTCTCAAAAGTCGCGCCCTTCCCCGCGCAAATTCACGACTGCAAGGGTGCCATCCGCTGGTTGCGCGCGAACGCGAAAAAATACGGCTGCGACGCGGAGAAAATCGGCGTCGCGGGCGCGTCCGCCGGCGGACATCTCGCGACGCTGCTCGGCACCTCGGGAGGCGTCGCCGACCTCGAAGGCGACGTTGGCGGCAACACGGGGCAATCGTCGCGCGTCGCGGCGGTCGTGGATTATTACGGACCGGTGGATTTCGTGCTGGCCGGCAAAACGCAGCCCTCGCGCAACACACCCGAATCCGGCACCTACCAGCTTCTCCAAGGCGCGCCCTCCGCGAATCCTGAAAAGGCGCGCCGGGCGGGTTCCGTCACCTACATTTCGCCCGACGACCCGCCGCTGCTCATCCTTCACGGCGACGCCGACCAGACCGTTCTCCTAAACCAGTCGGAGGCCATCCGCGACGCCTACAAAAACGCCGGCCTGCCGGTTGAGTTGATAGTCCTTCCGGGCGCCAGACACGGCGGCAAGCAGTTCAACACACCGGAAATTCGCGCGCGCATCACCGCCTTTTTCCGCCAGCACCTGATTTCGCCAAAGAAGTAAGGGGCAAGGCAAAATCAGGGACAGGTCAAAAATGAAAACTCGTCTGGCGCGGAAACGCCGTGCCGCCGTGCTGCGAGCATTGCGTCGCGGAAATGCCGGGCGAACTCTGAAAAAGTTTAATTAGCATCCGGTTCCATTTGCGCGCGGGTTTTTCAGTTAGGCAGGTGGGTTATCTGCAAGATTTCCGATCCGGGATGGGCGGCTTTTATGATAGCCATTGCCTCTTCAAGTCCGTGCGCTTTTATCGTGCCTTTGTGAATATGGCCTTTGGGCATGCGAATGGTAAATCCATAGCTGTTTGTCTCTTCGATTGGCTCTGTTACAGGCAGGACACAGGATTCATCTGAAGTTTTTGCTTTTTTCTTTTTCTTGCTAATAATAGAAATGAACACTGCAATAAGTGCCCCAATTATCGCACATATAGCAACCTCAGACCAATCAAAACTTGAATTGTGATGCTTGCGCTTGGAATCCAGTAGCCTTTCCATCATACCTCTTTCTAAATTTGACACTCCTTCCGTATTAGCGGATAGAATTGCATCGCTCAACATCCTTGATGAATGCCTGCTCCATTCCAAATCCGGATTATATCCAAGGAAGTAGCAGTAAATCCACAGCAACCTTCCCTTGACCTTGATAAGAGCCTGTTGACAAATTTAAATTTTTCAACATATTGATT
>JAITDF010000674.1 GCA_031282705.1 Opitutaceae bacterium
AGGAAATGCGTGCAGGCAGAAACGGGGCGCAGGCGCGCGGCGCGCGGACGGTGTTTTCCCGGACATGGGCAAGAACGGCCCCGCCGGGGCCGCCCTACCGCCTCCGGTCATTTTTCAGACCGCCCTTGAATTTATTTGAAGGGCAGCCGCAGTCGCGGGCGCAGGCGGATTTGTTTTTTTGGAAAAGGCGGACAACCAGCCAGACGGCGGCGGCGGCTGTGATGACGAGGGCGGCGATGGTTTGGGCTTCGGAGGACATTTGTGTTATGGGAACCTCTAAAAAATCAGTTTTAACCGCGAAAGGATGCGAAAGGGCGCGAAATAGCAGACCGGGAGAGCTGGATGATTTGTTTAACTGATGTTACGCGGAAGCGTCCATTTTCGTCCATCGTTTATCGTTCTTCTTTCCCCCCGGCCCACACCTGACGAAAGAAGAACGATAACCGATGGACGATGGACGAAAATGAACCATTATTTTGAACAGAAGGCAACAAAGGCAACGAAGATAAAAACAAAGAAAACATGTGAAATAAAAGGCGTTCTTCGTTTCCTTCGTTTTCTTCTGTTCAATAAAAACGAACCATTGTTTTGAACCGCGAAAAACGCCAAAACACGCGAAAGCGATCCTTTCCTTTTCGCGACATTTCGCGTTTTTCGCGGTTTAAATAAAACGAACGTTTTCGCGTAACATCAGTTGGTTAAGAAAAATGCCTGTTGGGAATTTTGCGGGGGTTCACGATTTTCGCGGCGGCGGGGGGAAACTTGGGGAGTCCCTACAGGCCCAGCAGACGGCCTCCCTGATAAATGACGAGGCAGACCAGCCAGGCGGCGCCGGTCATGTAGGCGAGCTGGAAGGCGGGCCAGCGGAGGGAGTTGGTTTCGCGGCGGACGACCGCGAGCGTGGCGAGGCATTGCATCGCGAAAACATAGAAGACCAGCAGCGTCACGCAAACCAGCGGGGTGAAAAGCGGGCGCCCGTCGGGCCAGGAGGCCCTGGCGAAGGCTTCGCGCAGGGGCTCGGGCTCCTCGTCGGCGTTTTCGATGCTGAAGACGGTGCCCATCGTGCTGATAAACACCTCGCGCGCGGCGAGCGAGCCGATGATGCCGATGCCGATGCGCCAGTCGAAGCCGAGCGGCTTGATGACGGGTTCGATGGCGCGGCCCGCCATGCCGGCAAAACTTTGCCCGATGGCGGAATGGGGGGGCGGCGCTTCCGGGGCGGCGGAGGTGGCGGAGGTGGTGGCGGAGGTGGCGGTGGAGGTGGCGGGAGGGATGGGAGTAATGGGAGCAATGAGAGTAATGGGAGAAATGGGAACGCCGGGAGCGGCGGTGGCAGCAGCGGTGCCGGCGACAACAGCGGTGCCGGCAGCGGTGCCGACAACAGCGGTGCCGGCGGTGGTGCCGGCAACGGCGGTGCCGGCGGCGGCTTCGCCTTCGCCGCCGATGCCGCTGTCGTTGGTTTTCGGATACGCGGCGAGGAACCAGAGGACGATGGAGATGCCCATGATGGTGGTGCCGGCGCGGCGCAGGAACATCCAGCCGCGTTCGAGCATCTGGCGGACGACTTCGCCGAGGCGCGGCAGGCGGTAGGGCGGCAGTTCCATGATCATGAGCGAGGGCTCGCCCTTGACGAGGGTGCGCTTGAAGAGCCAGGCGAAGCCGAACGCGCCGGCGGCGCCGAGGACGTAGAGGCCGGTCATGATGCCGACTTTCAGGAGCGCGTCGTTGAAGGTCGCGCCGGGCACGAGCATGGCGATCATGAGCAGGTAAACGGGGAGGCGCGCGGAGCAGCTCATGAGGGGCGCGATGAGGATGGTGACGAGGCGGTCCTTCGCGTTTTCCATGGTGCGCGCGGCCATGATGCCGGGAATCGCGCAGGCGTAGGAGCCGAGGAGCGGGATGAAGGCTTTGCCGTTGAGGCCGGCCCTGGCCATGAGCCGGTCCATGATGAAGGCGACGCGGGCCATGTAGCCGGTGCTTTCAAGGAGGCCGATGAAAAAAAACAGGATCAGAATCTGGGGGAGAAAAACCACCACGCTGCCGGCGCCGGCGATGACGCCGTCGGTGATGAGGTCGCGCAGGTCGCCTTCGGCCATGCGGGAGCGGACGGCCTGCGCGGCGGCATCCATCAGGTTTTCGATGAGGCCCATGGGATAGCCGGCGAAGAGGAAGATGGAGAGGAAAAGCGCGGTCATGATCGCGCCGAGCGCGAGCCAGCCGAGGACGGGGTGGGTGAGCACGGCGTCGATGCGGTCGCTGCGCTGCTGGATGGAGACGGTGCCGGGGCGTTGTTTGCGCCGGATGACGGCGCCTTCGACGAGGCGGGCGATGGCGTCGTAACGGCTGTTGACGAGGATGCCGGACCAGTCGGTGCCTTCCGTTTCCCAGCGTTGTTTCCAGGTGGAGAGGATGGCGGCGGTGCGGTCGCTGAGCGGGGTGGAGCCGGCGACGCGGACGGCGTTGGGGTCGGTGAGCAGCAGGAGCGCCTCGGCGCGGGCGATGAGGGGGGGCTTGGCGTCGGCGTCGGTGAGCGAGGACTGGAGTTCGGCGACGGCGGGGGCGACGGCGGCGGGCACGTCCCAGGCGTGGCGGGAGAGCGCGGGTTCGGGGCGGCTCAGGGCGAGCTTGATTTCGACGAGGCCCCTGCCGTTGACGGCCTCGCAGGGGATGACGGGGATGCCGAGTTCTTTTTCGAGGCGGTCGGCGCGGACTTCGAGGCCGGCCTGCGCGGCGAGGTCCATCATGTTGAGGACAAGGATGACGGGGCGGCCGAGGTCGAGGACCTGGTGGACGAGGTAGAGGTTTCGTTCGAGGTTGGCGGCATCGACGATGCAGAGCACGCGGTCGGGCAGCGGGGTGTCGGCGCGGCGGCCGAGGAGCACGTCGCGGGTGATGGCTTCGTCGGGCGAGCGGGCGGCGAGCGAATAGGCGCCGGGGAGGTCGATGAGGGTGAGCGGGCGCCCGTGCTGCGTGTAGGCGGTGCCGCTTTTTTTCTCAATGGTGACGCCGGGGTAGTTGCCGATTTTTTGTTTCAGGCCGGTGAGGGCGTTGAAGAGCGTGCTTTTGCCGCAGTTGGGATTGCCGACGAGGGCGAAGACGGGTTGGCGGGTCATGGGCGGGGCCGCTGCGCGGCCGGGTTAAGTTTAAGTTGAAGTTGAAGGTGAAGGGGGCCGATTGCGCGGGAGGTGAAGTTGGGAGTTTAAGGGAACCTCTAAAATATGAAAAATAAACCAACCGCGAAAATCGCGAAAAACCGCGAAAGGTTTCAAAAGGATTTTTTATTAAACAAATTCATCTTTCACCGGCTTGATATTTCGCGTCTTTTCGCGGTTAAAAACTGATTTTTAGAGGTTCCTTAAATTGCGGCGGGATGCGGTGGTTCGAGGTTTGTGGTTTGAGTCTTAAACTTGAACCGGCTCCGGCGGCGGCCCGGACGCCGGCTCCACCAGCACGCGGCCGGCCTCGCTTTTGCGGAGGGTGAGGTTGTAACCGCGGACTTTGATTTCGATGGGGTCGCCGAGGGGCGCGGCGCGCAGGAAGGTGATTTTTGTGCCGGGCAGCATGCCCATTTCGCGGAGGCGGAGGAAGGCGGCGCCCTGTTTCGGGAGATCGCGCACAATCGCGCTGGAGCCGGGTGCGAGTTCGGTGAGGTTTTGCATGGTGTTTGAAAAATCCGGGAGGCCGCCGGGGGCGGTGGGGGCGGCGCGATGTGTCGAGGTGTGTCGAGGCGGCGGAGATGGCGGAGGCGCCGCGATAAAAGCGCGCGGCGGGTTCCCCGCCTTCAACCTTTCCACCTTTTCTCGCCCTGCATGATCTCGACGACGATGTGCCGGGCGGCGCGGTCGCTCAGCGCGATGCGGGCGTTGCAGAGCTGGCAGAGCAGGGTGCCGCGGCCGGAAATTTTCTCGATGACCACGGATTCGCAAACCCCCATTTCGCGCAGGCGCTGGCAGAATTCAGCATGGCCGGAGAGTTCGCAGACGCGCCCCGCGGCCCCGATGGGCAGGTCGGTGAGCGTCATGCGATGGGCGGCGGCGGAGAAGGCGTTGGCGGGCATCAAAAGGAAATCGGGAAAACGAATGGAAGTTAAGCGAATGGAAATTGAACGATTGAAAATTGAAGGACTGAAAATCAAAAACAGGCAATAAAAGCGGGCAAGTGTGTGAGAATGGGAATCAGAGTCAACCAAGCACTTGGGAAAGGGTGCAATCGTGCAATCGTGCAGCCCTTGGAAAGGGTCTTTTTGCCGGCGCCGTTCGCCGGGCTTGTGCCGGGGCGCGGGCGGTGGTTTAATGGGCGTCAATCATTTTTCCCGATATGAAAAAAGTGGCTGTTATTCTTTCCGGATGCGGTGTTTTCGACGGCTCCGAAATCCAAGAGGCCGTGATCACCCTGCTGGCCATTGACCGGGCGGGGGCGGCGGCAAAGTGCTTCGCGCCCGATGTCGCGCAGATGCACGTGGTCAATCATGCCGACGGCAAGGTCGCCGAGGGCGTCTGGCGCAATGTGCTGGAGGAATCGGCCCGCATCGCGCGCGGGAACATCGCGGAACTGGCCGCGTTGCGGGTGGACGAGGTGGACGCGATCATCCTGCCGGGCGGTTTCGGCGCGGCGAAAAACCTGTGCGATTTCGCAACGGCGGGCGCGGCGATGACCGTGATGCCCGGGCTGGAGCGCCTGCTCACGGAGGCGCACGCGGCGGGCAGGCCGCTCGGCTTTGCGTGCATCGCGCCGGTGATCGCGGCCAAGGTGTTCGGCGCGCAGGGCGTGCAGGTGACCATCGGCAACGACCGCGACACCGCGGCCGCCATCGAGGCGATGGGCGCGAAGCACGTGGAGTGCCCCGTCGAGGCGGTGGTGGCCGACAGGTCGCGCAAGATTTTCACCACCCCCGCCTACATGCTCGGGCCGGGCATCAGGCACGTCGCCGCCGGCATCGAGAAACTCGTCGCCGAGGTGCTCGCGGCGGCGTGAGCGACGGGCAACGGCGGCGAATCGGAAACCTGCTTTTTCCCCACGGCGTTTTCCCGCGACGTTTCCCCCGCGGCGTTTTCCGCGGCTTCTCCCCGGTCAACCTCCGGCCCCCGGCGCGGGCCCCGGCGTCACACCTTTATTTCCAGCCCCACCGGGCAATGGTCGCTGCCCGGCACTTCGGGGCTGATCCAGGCGCGCTTGAGCGCGGGGCGGAGTGACGCGCCCGCCACGAAATAATCGACCCGCCACCCGATGTTGCGGGCGCGGCAGCCGCCCATCTGGCTCCACCACGTGTAGTGGCCGGGGCCGGGCTCGAACTCGCGGAACGTGTCCACGAAACCGCCCGCGAGCAGCCGGGTGAAATTCTCCCGCTCCTCGTCGGTGAAGCCGGCGTTGCGGCGGTTGCCTTTCGGGTTTTTCAGGTCGATTTCCTTGTGCGCCACGTTCAGGTCGCCGCAGAACACGACCGGCTTCCCCTTCCCCTCCAGTTTCTTCAAATAGGCGAAAAAGGCCGGGTCCCATTCGCGCGTGCGGTAGTCGAGCCGCGTGAGCCCGCGCCGGGAGTTGGGCTGGTAAACATTGACCAGCCAGAAGGCCGGGAACTCCAGCGTGATCACGCGGCCCTCGCTGTCGTGCGCGTCGATGCCGATGCCGTTGGTCACGCGCAGCGGCGGCACGCGGGTGAAGACGGCCGTGCCGCTGTAGCCGCGCTTCACGGCGCTGTTCCAGAACGCCTCGTATCCAAATTTCCACGACACATGCCGCACGTCGCCGGGGTGCGCCTTGGTTTCCTGAAGGCAGAACACGTCGGCGTCCTCGCCCTCCATGTAGTCGTGCAGGCCTTTCTTGAGCGCGGCGCGGATGCCGTTGACGTTCCAGGAAACAAGTTTCATGCCGCCGATGCTCAACGCCCGCGCGGAGAAGGGGCAATCCAAAGAATCCAAAGAATCGCCCCCGTTTCCCCGTTCTTCCCCGTTCTCCCCCCCGTTCTCTTATACTCTGATGTTGCGCGTTCCCGTTCCCATTCCTCTTTCCTCTTTCTCCCGGCCTGCACCTGACGAAAGAGGAAAGAGAAAGAAGAAAGAGGGAAGAGGAACGGGAACGAGAACGGACGCTTCCGTGTAACATCAGTTTTGTAACCTAATGGGTTGCAAACCGGCCTGGTCCGGCGGGCCGGGTTTCATGAATGGCACGGAGCCAAGCGCCCGGCTCCCGCCCGCCCGGACGCCGTTTTCCGTCGCTCACTTCTTGCTGCCGCTCTTCCCCAGCGGCACCGACATTCCCGCGCCGCCGACCGTGCCCTCGCTGCTGCCAGCGCCCCAGAAGTGGAGCGAGCTGCAACCGCACGCCGCCAAAAGCCAGGAGACCAGCAAAACCATTGCCACGATTTTTTTCATGATGCCGGCCAAAAAAACAAAGCCGGCGCCGCCGTTCCAGCCTAATCGCACGTTCCGAAACAACATCGTCCTCCCCTGAAAAATCGTTCCCGTTCTCTTGCTCGCTGATGTTACGCAGGAGAGGTTTTTTGGCAGGGCGGTCTCGCCCGGGACGCCGCGGGCCCCACGAGGGGAACGG
>JAITDF010000733.1 GCA_031282705.1 Opitutaceae bacterium
AAACGGGAAAGGACAATAGGACGCGGCAGAGGATGCGAGGCGTCAAGCGTTTGGGCGCGGGATTATTTTTTCAACAAATCGTTCTCGTTCTCTTACTCTTACTCGTTCTCGTTCCGCATCCGGAACGTTTCGAGAACGAGTAAGAGAACGAGAACGATTTGCCGGCAGATGCCGAAAAAGGCGGAGGAGGCCGCCGTGCCTGTCCGGGGCCGGGCGCCCCATATTTTCGGCATTGCGGCCCGCGCGGGGTCTGCTTGGCTGCGGGGCCATATGTCGAAGTGGCTTCTTGTTGACGGATTCAACCTGGCTTACCGGTGCTTTTTCGCGATTCCCGAACTGACGCGGGCGGACGGGTTTCCGACCAACGCGCTCCACGGCTGGGTCAAGTCGCTCTGGCGGCTCGCCGACCAGGAGCACCCGTCGGGCACGCTGGTGTTTTTCGACCTCGGCGGGGCGCGGGACCGGCTGGCGTTGCTGCCTGAATACAAGGCCCAGCGCGCGGAGATGCCCGAGGCGCTGGTGAAACAACTGCCCCTGATAAAATCGCTCACGCGGGCGATGGGCTTCGCCGGCGTGGAGCGCGACGGCGTGGAGTCGGACGACCTGCTCGCGGCCGAGGCGCGCCGGCTCGCGGACGCCGGCAACGAGGTGCTCATCGTGAGCTCGGACAAGGATTTCGCGCAACTGGCGGGCCCGCGCGTGAAGCTGCTGCTGCCGCCGCCCGCCGGTAGCGCGAAGCCCGCCGGCTGGCGCGTGCTCGACGAGGCGGGCGTGGTGGAAAAATTCGGCGTGCGCCCCGCGCAAATCGCGGACTATCTCGCGCTGGTCGGCGACGCGTCGGACAACATCCCCGGACTCGCGGGCGTGGGGCCGAAGACGGCGGCGAAATGGCTTGCGCAACACGGCACGCTGGAAGGCGTCATCGCCGCCGCCGGCGGCACCGGCGGCGGCGCGCTTGAGCCGGAGCGTTTCCGCGATCCGGTGCGCGCGCAGGCGGACATGCTGCGCCGCAACCTGCGGCTGACGACGCTCAACCTGTCGCTGCCGCCGGTGAGCGACGCGGAGCGCAACGCGGCGGGCCAGGTGCGGCTGGAGGAACTGCTGGCGCTGCTGGAGGAAATGGAAATGCGCACCGCCCTGGCCGAGGCCCGGCAACGGTATGAGCAGCGGGAGCTGTTCTGAAGGCGGAAGCAGAATCTGCATTTTGGTCTCTGCGAATATAAAAACCTTTGACTCAAAAGCCAAACCCGGTTTGGCTTAATGGCACTGTTAGGCAGAGGAACAATGGAAACGCTCTTAGCATTGCTGATTATCGCCCTGTTATACGGAGGGGGCTTCGTATTGGCGTTCGGAGCGTTATTATTTGCCGCTTTTCGGAAATCACGAGGAGCGAGAATCGCACTAAGCGTTGTTGCGCTGATCGCCCTAGTTGCACAAGGCAGATGCTGGCATATAGCCAGCGGAATTGGAAAATCGACCGGAGGCGGTGGCGGATCGATTATTCCCATTATGATATTTGCAGGTGCTGTTGCACTCGTTTGGTCCACTATCTTGGTTGCAAGCGCGCAAAAAAGGACGGAAAAATGAAAACAGAGCCTAACAAGGCGATGCAGCCAATTCCGGTAGCTGTCACGCCTCGTGCTTTCGCACGAGTCGCGCCATCTACCTACAGGCCCTTTTTAAGGGGCCCTTTTTAAGGGACAGGTCAAAAATGAAGACTTGAGGCGAATCGGACAGTTTTGAAGAGCCCGCATCAGATTTCCGGATCGAAGGTATTGACCATACCAAAGATATGATTGCATCTGCACGAAGGAAGAAAGAGCCAAACCAAGCGCCAGAGCCAACGCGACTGGCGTCGCGTTGGCCGATGCTTTTACACGCAACCGAGGCATCATTTTTTGTTCGCAGTCGCGCGGCTCACCGTTATCGTTCGGCAAAAAGACAAAATTCAAACTCGCCAATCCAAGCATTTCCAACATTGTTTTAAACATGAGCACCTTAGAACTTCGTCAACTCCCTAATTTGGAGAAAATTAAAATCATCGAGATACTCTGGGGCGATTTAACCGCCCAAGAAAATGACATACCAGTCCCTTCGTGGCATGAGTCCGAATTGTGCAAGACGGAAGCAGATTATCAGTCTGGACGGATTAGTTCCCTCCCTTGGGACGATGCAAAAAAAGCACTTCGGGCTCGTTTTGAATGAAGACAAGGATTTTGCCTCCAGCGATCGAAGACATAGCTTCAGGCCATATTTTTCTATGCTCGCCAAGGCGAAGGTCTTGGTGACTATTTTATGGATAGCATATTTTCCGAAATCGACTCTCTGAGCTTATATGCTGGCACCCATTCAAAACGCCTCGGTTATCATCGCCTTATTGCCAAACGATTCCCATACGGAATTTATTATCGATTAGAAGGCGACGTCGCTGTCGTCTATAGAATACTCGGCCGTCGCCGAGATCCAGCATGGATTCAGCAACAACTGAAATAACCTGCCTAATTCTACTTTGTTAAGTGACCTTATATCTCGTTTTTTATCAATATGTTGCCAGCTTACCAAAAGAAAATTGGCAGGCTGGCAACATATTATTATGCAATGACTTAAAAATTTGACCAACAAAGTAGAACTAACAAAGTCATTTTTAAGGAGTCATTTTTAAGGGACAGGTCAAAAATGACGCGCGACACGTCATGGCGGAGCCCCTACATCACGCTGCGGTTCCATCCGCGTCCGGATTTGTGGCGGCGGTGGGTTGCGTGGCACGGGCGACCCGCCCGGGTGACGATGCGCGGCATCGCCGGGTTTTCAGACATTGGCGGCATGGAGCGCCGTCAGCATGGGCGAGGTCGCCCGTGCCACCCGGACCACACCGGGCGGGTCGCCCGTGTCACGCCGGGCCCAAGCCGCGCTACAGCCGCCCGAGGCGCGTATAGTCGAGCACCGTGTGGCTGATGAAACCGGCCTCGATCGCGGCGCGATCGGTTGGCGGGGAATCGGGCGGGGTGATGTCCTCGCCCGGGCGATAAACGAAATGATGGGCGCCATCGGCGCCGGCGGGCTGCGGCGCGAAGAGGCGGGTCACGAGCACGCGCGCGGGGACGGTGCGCCGGATTTCGCTGTAGTCATGGCAGGGATACGGAAAATTCAGGTTGTGCACGATGAACGAGCGCGGCGGCGTGGCGCGGACCAGCTCCGGGACGAACGCGGCGGCGCGGCGCGCGGTCGCGTCGAGGGTGGCGGCGACGCCGGTTTCGGCAAGGATGGCGGCGGCGGTCGCGGTCCCGGCGGTGCCGGGGGCGGACAGCGCGTCCGGCGGGCGCGTCGAGCCGGGGGCGGGGGCGGTGAGGGCGAGGCGGAGTTTTTCGTAGGTTTCGGGGGCGAGGGCGAGGTGCTGCGAGAGGGCGATGCCGGGCAGGCCGTGCGCGGCGCCCTCCCACGCGCCGCCGATGGTGCCGCTGGCGAGGATGAAGCCGAGGGAGGCGTTGTAACCGATGTTGATGCCGCTGACGACGGCGTCGGGCGCGGCGGGCAGGAGGTGCGCGAGGGCGATGTTGACGCAGTCGGCAGGGGTGCCGTCAACCGTCCATGCCGGGCAGCCGAAATCGCCCGCGGCGCGCCTGGAGCGGACGGGGCGGTGGCGGGACTTGGCCGCGCCAATCCAGCTTTGCTCGTTTTCGGGGGCGACGACAAAGAGGTCGTGCCCGGCGTCGCGAAGCGCGCGGATGAGGACATGAAGGAAGGTGCTGGCGATGCCGTCGTCGTTGGTGAGGAGGAGCTTCATTGCAGGAGGAAAAATCCCAAATCCCAAAATCCCAAATCCCAAAAAAATTTCAAAAGGGAACCTCAAAAAATTCAATTTCCAACTGATGTCACGCAGCTTTGTCGTAGCGCAGACTGGCAGCCGGCGCGGCAGCGTGATGTAGCGCAGGTTGTCAGGCTTCTCGCTTCGCCCGGAACCAAACCGGCTTGAAAACTGATGTTACGCAGCCAAGGGAATTCAGGGCTTCGCGAAGGCGCGGCGGCTTGGGATTGGGTGGCACGGGCGTCCCAGCCCGTGTTTCGCGGGGGCACCGCCCGAAAACATGGGCGGGGCGCCCGTGCCACGCAATCCACCGCCGCGGCGTAACATCAGTTAAAAACTCACGCCGGGACATGGGCTTGCAAGCAGGCGTGAGCTTCGGCGCAGACTTGGAAGTCTGCGGCGCGACGGGGCCGCGCTACGTCAGTTATGAACGATAATCCGTGAAAACCCGTGCAATCTGTGGACAGTTTCCACAAAGGAGTTTAAGTTTTTATCCGCGTTTATCCGCGGTCATCCGCGGTTAAATCAACCGCGGTTTTCTGACTTAAACTCACTCACGATGCACCGTTTCTTCCTCCATTCCGCCTGCCTGGCGGCCGTCGCGCTCCTCGCGATGGCCGCCGCGCCCGGCGCCCGCGCGCAAGTCCGGGCGTCGCTCGTGTCCGCCGACGCGGCCGTGCAGCCGGGGCGCGCCTTTACCGTCGCGCTCAAGCTCGAACACCAGCCGCATTGGCACACGTATTGGCTCAACGCCGGCACCGGCTATCCGACTTCGCTCAAATGGGAACTGCCCGGCGGCTGGCAGGCGGACGGCATCCGCTGGCCCGTGCCCGGCGTCATCAGGGACGGCACCGGCGCCGTGACCGGCAACGGCTACGACGGCACCGTGCTGCTGCCCGTCACGCTCACGCCGCCGGCAAACCTCCTGCCCGGCGAAACCGTCACGCTGCGCGCGAAAGCCGCCTGGCTCATGTGCGCCGATGTGTGCATGCCCGGCGGGGCGGACGTCACGCTGACATTGCCCGTGGGCGCCGGCGCACCGGCGCCGGATGCCGCCGTCACCGCCGCGCTTGCCGGCAATGCCGGCGCCGCGCCGCATTTTTTCTGCGCCGACGAACTCGTCGCCTTTGACAAACCGCAGGTTTTCGCGCCAGCCGCCGGTGACGGCGGCGGCGTAAACGGCGGCGGTTTCACGCTCACGCTGCCGTTGTCCGAAGACGCCGGCGTCGGCGACGGCGGCGGCGCGCGGCTGGTTGGCGTGCTCGCGTTTGAACGCGCCGATGGCGCGCGGCAGGGCTTCGCGATCGCCGTGGCGGTCGCAGGCGGCGGCGCCGCCGCCTGCGCGGGCGGCGGAATAAATTCCGCCGTCGAAAGCGGTGATAAATCACCGCACTCTAACAATACCGGCGCCGGCGCCGGCATCCCGTCGGGCGCATCAGCCGACGTCTCCGCCCCGGCGGGCGCATCCGTCGGCGGCGGCATCCCGGCGGGAGCGTCCGCCG
>JAITDF010000744.1 GCA_031282705.1 Opitutaceae bacterium
AAAAACAACACCGTCTCCGCCTCCACCCTGCGCGGCTACATCAACACCATCGCCTCCGCCAATCCGCTCGACGACAACAACGCCAGCTCCGTCAACGCCCGCGGCCTCCCGCGCCCGCCCAACGGCGCGCTCGACATCCGCAAAAACGAGGTCTCCGGCTGGGAACTCGACATCACCGCCAACCTCACCCGCAACTGGCGCCTCGTCCTCAACGGCTCCCTCACCGGCGCCTACCAGACCGACACCTACCCGCTCTTCCTCGCCTACTACCGCCGCAACGAGGCCACGCTGCGCGGCATCCTTGAGGACGCCGGCGCCCTCTTCAACGGCGACGTCTGCTACCTCGACCCTGCGATTGACCCCGGCCGCTCCCGCGACGGCCCCGCCGCCGTCCAGGCGTGGAACAACCTCCAGAACAACCTCGCCTCCATCACCAGCGAACGCCAGAAACTCTCCGGCCTCGTCGAAAGAACCGCCAACCTCTACACCGACTACGCCTTCCGCAACGGCCCCCTGAAAGGCCTTCGCATCGGCATCGGCGCCAACTACCGCGGCAAACGGGTCATCGCCTTCCGCGGCGGCGACACGATTGAAGACCCGGCCAACCCCGGCACGGTGATAGATGACCCAAGCGTCGGCCCGCTCGACGCCGTTTATTCGCCCGCCTACACCACCGCCACTGCCACCGCCAGCTACAACTGGCGCGTCAGCCGGAAGCTGACCGTGCTCCTGAACCTGCGCGTCGCCAACCTGTTTGATTACGACAAACCCCTCTACTACGGCGCGCTCGCCCGTCCCGTAAACGGCGACCTCGCCAACCCCGGACGCACCATGACCCCGGTGCAATACCGCTGGCTCACCCCCCGCCAATTCACCTTCACCGCCACCCTCCGCTTCTGACCCGCCGCCATGAAAAACCACCATGCAACCGCCGGTGCCGGCACCCGCCTACGCCCTTGGCGCGGCAATGCCGGTATTTTTGAAAATTTCCCCCTTTTGAAATTTGGAATTTTTTTGGGCCTTGGGATTTTGTCCTTTGGGATTTGCGCCGCGCAAAGCGCGGCGCCCTCCGCCGGCGCCGAGCACCTCCGCCGCTGGCTCGCCCGCAACCCCGACGCCGACCTCGACCGCGACGGCACCCTCACCGCCGCCGAGGCCTGGCGCTGGCAAAGCGAGGCCCCCCGGCGCGCCCGCGCCGGGCAGGCGCGCAAAAAACAGGCCGCCGCCGAGGCGAAAAAAAACGGCCGTCCCCTCCCGCCGTCCGCCTCCGCCCCCCGCCTCGCCCCCGACCACGCCAACCTCCGCTACGGCCCCCGCGAACGCAACCTCCTCGACCTCTGGCTCGCCAAAACCCCGGCGCCGGCGCCCCTCGTCCTCTTCTACCACGGCGGCGCGTGGAAAATCAGCGACAAGCGCGCCATCAGCGACACCTTCGTCCGCGCCTGCCTCGCCGCCGGCGTCTCCGTCGCCGCCGTCAACTACACCTTCACCACCACCGCCCCGCTCCCCGCCCCGCACCTCGACTCCGCCCGCGCCCTCCAATTCCTCCGCCACCACGCCGCCGCCTATAACCTCGACCCCAAACGCACCGCCGCCTTCGGCGCCAGCGCCGGCGCCGGCATCTCCCTCTGGCTCGCCTTCCACGACGACCTCGCCGACCCGCAAAACCCCGACCCTGTCCTCCGCCACTCCACCCGCCTCACCTGCGCCGGCTCCATCAACGGCCAATGCACCTACGACCCCTTCGTCATCCGCAAATGGATTGGCGAGCCGGCCTTCCGCCACTCCGTCTTCCTCGCCGCCTACGGCGTGAAAACCCACGACGACCTCGCCGACCCCAAGCTCCGCCCCCTCATCAAGGAAATGGCCGCCATCACCCATCTCTCCTCCGACGACCCGCCCGTCTTCCAAACCGCCCGCGAACCCGACGCTCCGCTCCCGTCCGACGACCTCCCGCGCGGCACCGGCATGCACCACCCCATCTTCGCGCACAAACTGAAAGCCGCCCTCGACTTCCTCCACATCGAAAACACCTACGTCCACGCCGTTGACACCGACAACGACCCCCAGCTCGAAATGCTCGAATTTTTCAACCGCCACTTCGGCCTGAAATGACCGCCCTCCCGCGCAATTTTATTTCCGACACCGCCGTCGCCACCCCAAGCAGCGGCCCGTCTGGTTCCTTAAAGTCCTTCCCCGCCGGCACCGGACTCTGGGAGCGCCGAGTTTCCACTCGGCGGACGGCGGCGCCAGCCGCCGCCCTTTGGAATTTCGCCCTTTCCCTCATTGGAATTTTTTTGGGCTTTGGAATTTTTCCCCTTGGAATTTGCGCCGCGTCAGCGGCGCCGACGCCGCCCCCGCCCCGCATCCTCTACAACAACGACACCTACAATATCCTCTCCAGCTCCACCTGCGCCCCCGGCGCCACCGTCCCTGACCGCCTCCGCGCCAGCATAGACGAAGCCCTCCCCTTCGGCAGGGCGGTTTCTCCGAAACCGCCGCCGTCCACCGGCACCGGCACCGGAGCCCCCCTCGCCCACGTCCTCTCCCCCGGCAACGCTTGGGTTCCTTGGTGGAAAAGCACCCACTACCCCGCCGACAAACACTACCGCTGGTTCACCGAAACCACCGGCCTCGCCCCCGACCCCATCGGCCAATACCTGCTCGACGGCGGCGACCTCGTCGCCGAATTCGTCTCCCACTGCCGCCGCCGCGGCATCCCGCCCCTCGTCTCCATCCGCCTCAACGACTACCACGGCGCCGAAAGCATGGACTGGCTCCGCTCCGCCATGCGCGGCCGCCGCCCCGCCGGAAACCTCCCTTTCGCCCTCGTCGAAACCGCCTCCCAATCCCTCCCCCGCCTCCTCCGCGCCGGCTGGCAACTCCACCCCGAACCCGCTTGGCACCGCGCCGCCTCGCCCGCCGAACGCCTCCGCCTCTCCGCCCAGCGCGAAAAACGCTCCTCCCTCCGCCATGCCCGCATCTGGAACTGGGCCATCCCCGAAGTCCCCGCCTATAAACTCGGCTTCATCCGCGAAATCTGCGCCGGCTACGACATTGACGGTCTCGAACTCGACTTCATGCGCTGGCCCGACTTTTTCCCGAAAAACACCGCCGGCGCCGACCGCGAAGCCGTCATGCTCGACTTCATCAGGCAAACCCGCGCCGCCCTCGACGCCACCACGCCCCCCGACCGCCACCGCCGCTGGCTTGTCGTCCGCATCCCCGCCCGCGCCTCCGGTTTCGCCCCCCTCGGCATCAACCTCCGAGCCTGGCTCCGCGCCGGCGTGGACCTCGTCAACCTCTCCTGCCACTACACCACCGACCAGCAAGCCGCCGACATCAAAAAAATCTGCCGCGCCCACCCTGGTGTCCCCGTTTATCTTGAGCTGACCCAAACCACCTCGTCGTCCCTCCCCGGCGCCCCGCACGGCCAGCGCCTTGCCACCCCCGGCGAACTCCTCACCACCGCGCACCTTGCCTATTCGCGCGGAGCGCGCGGCGTCTCGCTCTTCAACTTCGCCTACTACCGCCTCTTCGGCAAAACCGCCGCCGACGCCGCCGGACCGCCCTTCGACATCCTCGAAACCCTCGCCGACCCCGCCCGCCTCGCCCGCTGTCCGCAGGAGTGGTTCCTCTCCCACGCCACCAACCCGCCCTCGGAGCCATCCGAGTTCACCCGCCACCGCAAACACGCCTCCGGCAAACCCCTCACCCACGCCCTCGACCTCGCCCCGCCCGCCGTCGGCTGGCGCGCCGACGCCACCCTCCGCGTCCAATTCACCCGCCCCCTCGCCGGTGCTGCCGTCACCGCCACCTTCAACGGCAGGGCGGTTTCGCCGTCTCGAGCGCGAAGCGCGACAGTCAGCCAACCACCGCTCCCCGCCGCCGCCGCCGACAACAACAACGCCACCCTCGCCTGCACCATCCCCGCCTCCACCCTCAAACCCGGCCCCAACAAACTCACCCTCACCCTCGCCCCCGGCGCCGCCCCCGCCGAACTCCACTACATTTCCCTCACCGCGCAATAACCCGCCGCTCCGCTTATGAAAAACCCGCACACCCTCCTCCCCGCCACCCGCGCCCTCCTCGCCGCCTTCCTCCTCGCCGGCGCCGGCGCCGGCATCACCCGCTCCGCCGAATACACCGTCGCCCCCGGCGGCTCGCTCCCCTCCACCGGCGTCATCGCCGCCTCCGACACCATCACGCTGCAAGGCGACGTCGCCGTCCCCGCCTCCTATCAGTTGGCGGCCAAGCTGGTCCTCATCCGCTCCAGCGACCCCGACACCCCGCGCACCATCACCTTTACCAGCGCCACCCCCACCTACTTCTTCCGCATCACTTCCACTGGCGTCTGGGGCTTTGACAACATCATCATCACCGGTGGAAACAGCAACGGCACCTCCTATGGCGGTGCCATCACATTCCACCACTCCGTGGCCGGCGCCAACACCATCGCCGGAAAATTCACCGCGACCAACAACTACGGCATCCTCGGCGGCGGCGTCTATACCCACGCCGCCGCGGTGGACCTCGTCTTCACCGACACCGTCCGCTTCCTGAACAACACCGGCAGGGACGGCGGCGGCGCCGTCTATGCGAAGGGCAATTTGGAGTTCAAGGACTCCGCTTATTTTGAGGGAAACTACGGCAACGGCGGCGGAGCCGTCAGGCTGCCCACAAACTCAAAGTCCCTGCTACTCGCAAAAAACGCGGTTTTCGTCAGCAACACCTCCCCCGGCCACGCCGGAGCCATCCTGTTGCAAGGGGATTATTACATCGGCGGCAGCAGCACCTTTGCCAACAACACCGCCTCCGGCACCTCCAACTACGGCGGGGCCATATTCATGTTCACCCAGGATAATGTCACCGCCACCGGCACGCTCGACGCCACCCTCGGCGACATCACCTTCACCGGCAACACCCACCGCG
>JAITDF010000035.1 GCA_031282705.1 Opitutaceae bacterium
CGCGGTGGCGGAAAATCAATCATCAAGGAGCCGGGACAGTATGACTTGACTGATTTACTGATGTTACGCGGCGGCCAGTTTTGGTAGGGCGGTCTCGCCGAGTCCGCCGCGCGCACCACGAGGCAAACGACGGCGGTCTCGGCGAGACCGCCCTACCAAAATCTGCGACTGCGTAACATCAGTGATTTATTTGGCCGAGGCCGGCAGCGTGCAGTTCCAGAATGAACCGCACGGCGGGCTCTTTCCCCGGTGTCAACGGTTGACCGCGGATGGGGTTGCCAAAGCGGGGGCGCCGCTGAAGATGGCGCACACCCTCCCATGATCCATTCATATAAATTAAAACATAAATTGCGCATCCTGTGCGCCCTTGCCCTCGCCGTCGTGCACTGTCACGGCAAGGACAAATCAATGAGCGGCGGCATCGATCCGGCGGATTTCCGGACGCCGGGAAAAGCATCGGGGCCGCATGTCTGGTGGCACTGGGTGGGATACAACGTTGACAGGGAGGGAATCACAAAGGACCTGAAGGCCATGAAGGACGCCGGCGTGGCCGGCGCGACGCTCTTCCAGCTCGTCTCCACCGCGACGGACAGATACCCGCCCGTCGCCAACACCTGCTCGCCGGGCATCGATTATTTTAATGAAAAGTGGTGGGACATGGTGCGGCATTCGGCGGCGGAGGCAAAAAGGCTCGGGCTGGAACTGGGCATGCATAATTGCATAGGCTGGTCGGTCAGCGGCGGCCCTTGGATAAAACCGGAAAACGCCATGCAACATGTCGTCTGGTCGGAGACCAGGGTTTCGGGTCCGGGACGGTTCTCGGGCTGCCTGAGCCAGCCCGAGACCAAATTGAATTATTATAAAGACATAGCCGTGCTCCTGGTGCCGGACGGCGAGCCCGCGCCCGGGGCCATGATTGATCTTTCCGGCAAGATGCAGGCCGACGGGAAGATAATATGTGAAATTCCGAAAGGCGCCCACACCATATACCGCTTCGGCCACACCCCGACGGGGGCGAAACCGACCTCGGCGCCAGAGAACATGGACGCGCTGGAGGCGGACAAAATGAGCGCCGGGGCGATGGCTCTTCACATGCGGAATATTTTGGAGCCGTTGAAAAAAAACGCCGGCCAATATCTTGGCCGCACGCTCAATTACATGCTCTTCGACAGCTATGAAGCCGGCGATCAAAACTGGACGGCCCGGATGCGGCCGGAATTTCTGGCCCGGAAAGGTTATGATATTATTCCGTGGCTGCCTGTTTTGGCGGGGCGCGTCGTTGAAAGCCGGGAGGCCACGGAAGGGTTCAAATGGGATTTGAAGACCGCCGTATCGGACATGTTTGTCGAATACAGCTATCAAATCCCGAAAAAAATGCTCCGGGAACTGGGCATGCAAATACAAATCGAGCCCTACGCCACGGGGCCGGTAAACGTCCCGCGCCCGTTCAACACCTTTGATGCCGCCCCTCTGGCCGACCTGCCCACGACCGAGTTCTGGAGCCGCATGAGGAAAATCGACATCGACAAATGGCATGTCAACGCGGCCATTCCTTTCTTTGGCATGAACCTGTTGAGCGCGGAGGCGTTTACCGGCGGCGGCGCGCAGAGCCGCTGGAGCGAGACGCCCGCCCAGCTCAAGTTCAGCGGCGACGTCGCCTTTTCCAAAGGCGTCAACCGGATGATCCTGCACCACTGGGTCCACCAGCCGTTCCCCGATTATATAAAACCGGGCATGTGCATGGGGCCGTGGGGAACGCATTTCGGCCGCAATCAAACCTGGTTCGAGCCGGGCAAGGCATGGATCGCCTATCTGGGCCGGTCGCAATATTTGTTGCAAAAAGGGGAAAAGGTCAGCGATTTCGTCTCACTGGACGCCTATATCCCGGGCGGGGACGTAATCTCTGAAAAAACCTTGATCAATCACACCGAAACAAGGAACGGAAAAATCCTCAGCCCTTCCGGGAGGACATACGCTTTGCTCGCCGTGCCCAGCGAGGGCGGGCTCTCGTTGGACGCCTTGATAAAACTTGAGCAATTGATAGCCCGGGGGGCGGTCATATACGGCCCAAGACCGGCAAGGGCCAAAGGATACAGGCGCCTCGCGGCGGATGAAGAGAAATTCAAAAATCTGGCCGATCTTATCTGGGGAAAGGATATCCCCGCGGGGACACAGGAAAACATGCACGGAAAGGGAAGGGTGTTATGGGGCGGCGGCATTGAGGACGCGCTGGCAAGGTTGAATATCACGCCCGGCGTGATGTTCCACGGCGGCGGCGACGACTCCATCTGCTGGCTGCATCGTCGCGCCGGGGATGCGGATATTTTTTATTTCGCCAACACGGAAGCGAAGGCCCGGCATATAAAAGTCGCCTTGCGCGCCCGAAACAGGGCACCGGAAACCTGGGATCCCGAGACCGGGGACATCGCTCCTCTCGCGGTCTGGAGTCCGTCCGCCAGCGGTGCCGACGTGTCGCTGAGCCTGAAGCCCAACCAGGCGTTGTTTATTGTTTTTCGGAATCCGATTGAGCAGGACGATTTTGTCACCGCGGTCACCGCCCAATCGTCCGGCGATGCTTTTGCCGTGGAAAAAAACGCGGCGGGCAACTGGACCGTGAAATCCGGTCGTCCGGGCGAATTTGAATTGCAAACCGCCAAAGGAAAAAAACTGCATGCTTCCATCGGCGCCGTGCCCGCCGATATTGTCATCGGCGGGGCATGGAAGGTTGAATTCAAGCCCCCCGTCGGGAGCCCCTTCACCGCCAGCTTTGAAAAACTTGAGTCGTGGACGCTTTCAAACGACGAGCGCATCCGGTATTTTTCAGGAACCGCCACTTATACAAACCGGTTTCGCGCACCTGAAGCCATTGCCGGCGGCGGCCTCTGCGTTTCCCTGGACCTGGGTGTTGTCAGGGAGCTGGCCTCGGTTTCGATTAATGGCAGATTCGTCAGGACGCTCTGGCACGCACCGTTTGAGGTGGACATCACCGGATTTATAAAGCCCGGGGAGAACGAAATCACCGTTTCCACAACCAACACTTGGGCCAACCGGTTGATCGGTGACAACCGCCACCCGGATGATTGCGAATGGGGGGAGGCGATGGATGCCGAAGGAAGGGCGCTGCGGGTGTTCCCCGAATGGTTGATCGCGGGGAATCCTCGTCCGTCAAAACAAAGGGTGGCATTCTCTTCTTGGAATTATTTTAACGAAAAATCCGCCTTGCTTGATGCCGGTTTATTAGGCGAGGTGAAACTGCAATTCCGGGGAAAGACGTCCTTCCAAGGTTTGTTTTAATCACTGATGTTACGCAGCTGATGTTACGCATTTCCGTCGTACCGCAGGTTTCCAAACCTGCTTAAAAACTCACGCCTGGCCGCGAACCCGCAATCAGGCATGAGCTTCGAAGCAGACTTGGAAGTCTGCGGTAC
>JAITDF010000037.1 GCA_031282705.1 Opitutaceae bacterium
TCTGTTCAAAAATGAATTTTCCAAAGTGCCCTCAAGAAGGGGTTCTTGATTTTGGCAGGCTGGCCGCCGCCACGGCCTGGCCGTGGCGTTTGCCGGTCTCGGATGGCGTGCTGAAGCGCATCCGTTCGCTGATGACGGGAAACTCGTCGCGCAGGGTTTCGTGTGCCTTTTCGATTATGATGCCGCCGCCGTCGCCCGACATCACGCGCCCGAGCAGAAGCAAATGCCGGATTTCATAAAAATCCGCATAATGCGCCACCGCATACCCCAAGTAAGCGCCGATGGTCCGATAAACCGCCGCCGCCCGTCCGTCGCCTTTGCGCATGGCAGCCTGCACCCCGAGCAGGCATTCCGCCAATGGCATGTCATCCGGAAAACCAAATCCCGCCGCGCGCGCCAGCCGGCCGGCGCCTTGCTGGGAGAAATATTGCACGCCGCAGCCCGCATCGCCCGACCATTCATCGCGCGGGGCATCCGTCCGGTGGTCAACGGGCGCAAAGGCAAGCTCGTTGAGCCACCGGGTCATGCGGCCGCCGGGGGTCACGTAACCTCCCGCCTGGCTGGTGCCCAATGATATTCCAAGCACCGCGCCATCCCGCAGCCACATCGAGCCGGCCAGCGCCGTGACCTCCCCGTCATTGACCACCTCGAAGGGAATCCCGCCCCATTCTTCCCGCAATGTGAAAAACATGCGGCGTATGGTCTTTTCAAACGCCTCCCGCGGCACCCCGCGGAAGAGCGACGCGGCCCTCACTTCGTTATTCACATAGGTGCCCGCGGCGCTTCCGCCAATCGCATCGACCCCGGGCAGGTGCGCCGCCGCGCGCCTGAGCGAATCCCGGACGCCATTCACATGATACATCGGGTCGGTTTGGAAATAGGGATTCCAGGGGATTTCCTCCGAGTGGATGACCTTGCCGTCAACAACGGCCGCCGCCTTCCGGTCGCTGCCTCCGAGGTCGAAGCCGATCCTGCAACCGTCAAGGTGGCGCCCCAAGTCGAGCGCCGGCTCCGCTTCCGCCGGGATTTCCCCGAAGCCGCAGGCTTCGATGCGAAACGGATGCCTGTAGATTTGCCCGCCAAGAAAGGCGGCGTCAAATGAACGCTCCCCGCCCGGATTATAAATGCGCATGAGCCGGGCCGCGATTTCATTTGCGCCGGCGATTTTGACGTGGAAACCGCCTTTTTGCCACAACAGGAATTTCAACAGGCGCTCGACATAACGCAGCGTGAGGCCGGACGCCGGATGCGTTTTTGACAGCACCCGGTCATGGTGCGTCGATAGTGAACCGTTCTCCCCGGCCAGCGCCAGTATCACGGGACGCGACGCCCGGTCGCTGGCGACAAGCCCCCTGTAGGCACGGTTCCACAGGGCCGCCGGGAGGAATCCGGGATCAAGTTCAGGCTGGTGTTTCGGATGAACAGGCAGGATGGGCTGCATGATGTTTTGGAATGTTTGAATCGGTTTCATTCACGGTTTCCCGCATCAACCGCGCGCAATAGAGCAACATTCTTGGAATATGAAACGGGCCCTTCCACATGTTGCCCTTCAGGCGGGTTGAGATGGCGCCGTCGCGGTGCGCATAACCGAACCACTCCCCATGCACGGGGTCGGCGAACACCTTGCGCGACCATGCGCGCACCTGGCGGTGCCAGCCGGCGTATTTGGGGTCGCGGGTCATCCGCCAGGCGAGCAGCGTGGCGATTTCGGCCTCGTTGTGCGGCCACCAGAATTTCATGTCGGCATTGTATTCCTGCACGGGCAGGCCCTTGAGGTCGGTGTATGAAAAAAGCCCGCCAAACTCGCCGTCCCATCCGCGCGCCCACATGCAGTCGAGAATCGACAGCCCGAGGCGGGCCATGCGTTCGTCCTTCCTGTGCCTGGCCTCGTGCAGGATGAACCACGCGCACTCGATGGCGTGGCCGGGGTTCAGGGTGCGCCCGTCGAAGTGGTCGATGACCGAGCCGTCGGCGGCGACTATTTCCATGAGCGCGCTCAGTTCGGGTTTGTAGAAAACGCGCCCGATGGTGTCCACCGCCTGCCCGATCCAGCCGGAGCAGGTGTCGCCGTCCACGGTGACATCACCCAGGGCGGCGCGCAATTCCTGCGCGATGACGATGAGCATCATCTGCGACGCCACCCCCTGCACGGGGCGGGTTTGCGGCTCGATCTTGGGCGCGAGGCCGCCGGGCTTTAGCGAGCGCAGATAATTTTTAAAATAGTCAACCGCCTCGTCCGCGGCGCGCTGGTCGCCCGCCGCCTTTGCATACACGGCGCCGCCCATCGCGGCAAACGCCTCGCTGAAAAAATAACGCCTCATGCGCAGGGGCCGGCCCTCGCGCGTGACTTGGAAATAGAGTTTCCCCGTCTCCGAGCGGCAGTGTTTGCGTATAAACTGGAGGCAACGGGCGGAGGCGTCGAGCCATTCGCCGTTGCGCTCCACGGTGTCATGCAGCGTGGCAAATGTCCACGCCGCGCGCCCTTGCAGCCACACGGCCTTGTCGGTGTCGATGAGCGAGCCGTCGCGGTCCAGCCCGCTCAACAGGCCGCCGTGTTCGCGGTCGATGCCGTGGCGCGTCCAGAAGGGGATGATCTGTTGCAGGAGTTCCTGTTCATATTCCCGCAGCAGCGCCGCGGGTGTTTTTGTATCAATGCATGTCATATGGCGGTGCGCGCATTGCGGCGGCATCGCCGCGGCCGCGCAAGATCATCATTTTGGTCACTTTTTATTACCAGGACTTTTGTATTCTAAAAAAAAGGCATGAGGGTCATGCGTGTTGGAAACAATCCCGACCAGCATTCCCAGCCTTCCAGCCTTCCCTTCCCGTTTTTTCATTCCTTGGTTCCGCCGGAAAACACCCAAGAAACAAAGCCAGCATTCCCATGAAAAAGAGACTCCAATCCACCGGCTTTTGCCTCGTCACCCTCGTCACCCTCGCCGGCGCCCCTCATGCGCACGCGGCGGACCGCATCATAACCAGCGACACCACGGTGAGCGCGCGGCTCCAGCTCAACGCCGGCGCCGCCGAAAGCTACCTCGTGAACGACGGCGTCACGCTCACCTTCACCGGCACGGGGCCGGCGGCCGGCGGCGCGTTCAACCTCGCTGCCGGCGCCTCGCTCACCCTCGGGCCGAATCCCGCCGCCGCGGCGGGCGCCGGGCGCATCGTGTTTTTAAACAACAGCTCCACCTCCAACGGCGGCGCGATCTACAACAGCGGCACGCTCAGCATCACCAACGCCTCATTCATCAACACCAGCGCCACATCCGGCGCTTCGGTGGCGGGCGGCGCCATCTTCAACAACGCCGCCAACGCCCTCCTCACGCTGGACAACGTGGACTTCATCGGCTGCCACGCGGCCCACACCGGCGCGCTGCGCAACAATGGCGCCGGGGTCGTGACGGGCACCAACCTGCGCTTCGACGGCAATTACAACACCACTGACAGCACCGGCGGCAACGGCGGCGCGTTCGGCCAGGCCAACGCCGGCGGCAGCACCGTGCTCGACCGCGCCGTGTTTTCCGGCAACCGCTCCCGTGTCCTTGGCGGCGCCATCAGCCTGAGCAACGGCGCCATCACGCTGAACAACCCCGTCTTCACCGACAATTGGACGGGCCAGTATGGCGGCGCGATTCACATCGGAAACCGGCCCCTCGCCATCAACATCACCGCGGGCGGCACCGTCACGGACTATCTTTATTCGGGCAACCGCGCGGGCGGTCTCGCCGCCGCCGCACCCTTGGAAGATATCTTGAGCGGCACGGCGAGCTTCGCGCCCTCGGCGGCGGCGGGCGGCTTCCTCTACAACACGGGCGGCGCAAACACCTTCAACATCGGCGCCGGCGCGTCCATGACCATCGGCCTCGCGGACGCGGCGGACCGCGCGGCGGACTCCATCGCCAGCTCAAGCGCCGGCGCACAGCTCATCAAAACCGGCGCGGGCCTCCTCGTGCTCAACGCCGACAACTCCGGCTACATCGGCTCGACCACCGTCGCCGCCGGGCGCCTCCTGCTCGGCAACGCCGCGGCGAAACTCGGCGGCAAAATCACCGTCCTCTCCGGCGCGACCTTCGGCGGCGCGGGCGTGATGGAAGGCCGCAACCAGACCGGCGTCCTGCAAACCACCACGTCCATCGACCTGCGGGCCGGCTCCGTCCTGCAAGCCGGCGCGGACCCCGCCGCCGCGCAGACGCTCGCCGTCGGCGGCACGCTCATCATCGCCGCCGGCGCCACGCTCGACTTCGACCTCTTCGGCGGCACGGGCAGCGACCGGCTCACCGCCGCCACCCTCAATGTCCAGGGCACCGGCACGCTCCGGCTCGGCGCGGTCGCCTCGGGCACCTATACCCTCGCAAGCTGGGGCGCCGGCACCGCCTTCAACGCCGTCAACTGGGCCGCCGGCATCACCGCCGACGGCGTCCAGGCCGGGCGCAATCTCGCCACCGCGCTCACCGTGCAGAGCGGCACCGCGCTGCGCCTCGTCGCCACGCTCGACAACCTCGCCCTCGCCTGGACCGGCGCCGCCGGCGCGCTCTGGGACGCCGCGCAGGAAAACTGGAGCGGCGCGGACGGCGTGACCAAATTCCTGAAAGGCGACACCGTGACCTTCGACTCCACCGCCGCGAACCGGCTCATCACCGTCGCCGCCGCCGGCGTGACGGCGAGGGAAATGACCGTCGCCGGCGCGGAAGACCACACCTTCGGCGGCGGCGCCATCACCGTCACCGGCACGCTCTTCAAAACCGGCGCGGGCACGCTCACGCTCGCCGGCTCCGGCACGAACGGCTTTGCGCGCGTCTCCCTCGGCGGCGGGCGCCTCGCCCTCTCCGCCCCCGCCCAAATCGGCGGCCGCCTCGGCCTTCTCACCTTCGCCGACTCCTCCACCGCGCGCGCCGTTTTCACCGACGACGCCACCTTTTCGAGCGGTGCCGCGTATGACCGGCAGATCATCAACGGCGCCGGCATCAACGGCGGCCTCCTCGTCGCCGACGGCAAAACCCTCACTTTCCAGAATGCCGTCAGCAGCGGCGGCAGCGGCGCGAGCGTGTTTGTGAGCAACGGAAACTACTTTGAAATCCTCCCGCACGGCGCCGACGGGACGGGCCGGGTCGTGTTCAGGCGCAACACCACCGCTGCCGGCGGCGGCGGCG
>JAITDF010000066.1 GCA_031282705.1 Opitutaceae bacterium
GGCGGTCTCGCCGAGACCGCCGTCGTTTGCCTCGTGGTGCTCGCGGCGGTCTCGGCGAGACCGCCCTGCCAAAACGGGCCGTCGCGTAACATCAGTGATGTTATACTGAAGTGTCCGTCCTCCTTCCTCGTTCTCTTTCCTCTTTCCTCTTTCTCTTTCTTCTTTCGTCAGGTGCGGGCCGGAAGAAAGAGAAAGAGAAAGAGGAAAGAAGAAAGAAGAACGAGAGACAGCGCCCAATCCAAAATTCCGCCCGCCATTCCGCCATCCCGTCCGCCCGCCCGCCATTCCGTCCGCCTTCCATCCTGCATTCCGAAATCCGCATCCCGCATTCCGCATTCCCAATGAGTTTCCACGAGTTTCTCATCGAACCCTTCAGCTATGCGTTCATGCAACGCGGGCTCGCCGCCGCCATCGTGCTCAGCTTCAGCGGCGGGCTCCTCGGCGGCATCCTCATGCTGCGCCGCCTCGCGCTCATGGGCGACGCGCTCGCGCACTCGCTGCTCCCCGGCATCGCGCTCGCGTGGCTGGTCTTCGGCGCGAGCCCCGCCTCGCTCTTTGCCGGCGCGCTCATCGCCGGCCTGCTCACCGCGCTCGGCAGCGCCTTCCTCAGCCGTTTCACCCGCGTGAAGGAGGATGCCGCCTTCGGCGCGCTTTTCCTCGTGTTTTTCGGCGCGGGCGTGGCGCTCATCAGCAAACTACCCACCCGCCTGAACCTCTCCCATTTCCTCTTTGGCAACATCCTCGGCGCCGGCCCCGGGGACCTCCGCCTCGCCATCCTCGTCAGCGCCGCCACCGTCGCGCTCTTCGCCGTCTTCCGCCGCGCCGTCCTGCTCGAAACCTTCGACCCCGTCTTTCACCGCGCCACCGGCGGACGCGGCGGCCTCGTGCATTTCGGTTTCCTCGCGCTCACCGTGCTCAACCTCGTCGCCGCGCTCCAGACCATGGGCGTCGTCCTTGCGCTCGGGCTTTTCCTGCTCCCCGCCGCCAGCGCGTATCTCTGGTGCGAAAATTTTCTCCGCCTGCTCGCGCTCTCCGTCGCCATCGCCATCGCCGGCTCGACCGCCGGCATCCTGCTGAGCTACCACGCCGGCCTCGCCAGCGGCGCGGCCATCGTGCTTTGCCTCGGCGCGGTGTTTATAATATCGGGGCTCTTCAGCCCCCGCCACGGCGCCATCTCCCGGCTCCTTCATGCCCGCCGCGGGGAAAACGCCCGTCCGGGAGCATGAATCGCCGCATCGCCCCCGCTGTTTTCGATGGCTGCGCACGCGTGCACCTTGCGCAGACGCGGGCGCGGCCATCGGAAACGGTGACGAACCCGGAAGAGAGAAACGGGAACGGGCAAGAGAAACGGAAACGACTGCCTTGGGGTCGGGCCGGACTCAATCCCCCGCCGCGGCCGCCACCCGCGCCAGCAACGCCCCGGCGTCCACCTGCGCACCGCCCTCGTTGACGAGGCCGAAAAGATAACGCCCGCGCCACAGCACCGGGATGTCGCCGTTGAAGCGGTCATGCACGGTGACCAGCCCTTCGGCGGGAGTCTCCGGCTGCCGGGCAAACTTCAGATAGTCGGCCAGCATTTTCCCCGCGCCCGCCCTGGTTTTCCCGTCGATGATGAACAATTGGTATTCCTTCCCGTCCTTTGCATAGGTCGCCCGGTAGGCGGAGTGGAGAAATTTGTGCCCCATGAAGCTCTCCACGATATACACTTCGGAACGCGGCTGTTTGTCCCCGGCGGGAAACACTTTTAACATGCCGGGGAGCGCGGCCTTCGCGTCGATTTTCGCGGCCAGCGCGCGCGCCACTTTCTCCATCATGGCGGCGGTCCCGGCGCTTTCGTCGGAGGTGGACAGCTTTACATACATGCAGCCCGATAGAAAATAGACGATGCCCCCGGCGCTGTATCCCTCGGCGCCGATGTCGAGGAAGGTCATGTCCGGCGTGCGTTCCGCCGAGTAGATGGCAAACGCGTCGGCGGGCGTGGCATGGCGATACAGCTGGAGCGTGACATAGGATTTCGAGCCGTCCTTGAAATAATCAAGCGCGGTCATCTCCACGAAGTTGCAGATCAGAAACGCGTCCGCCGCCCCGTTGATGCGGTCGAACAGGTTGTCGCGGTTGAACACCTCGGTCTTGTCCGACAGCGTCCAGCCGTCCACCGCCGGCAGCATGGCGCGGAGTTCCGCCGGCGTCTGTGCGCGGGCCGCGCACGCGCAGCCCGCGAGGAAAAGAAGAATTATATATTTTTTGATCATGGAATTTTTATTACTTTTCGGTTCTCGATTGGACACTGCCGTGTTATATCATTAAAGATGAACCATGCATGCTGGCCCTAACGTCCGGCCAGGCTCTTTCTTCCTCGTTTAATAAACCCTTTGGATCTCAAATACTGTTCGGTAGAGATTTCTGTTTGTTCCTGATAAGATTCTCGCCCTCCTCGTATTATCAGACTATCAATTGTCAAAACCCAACGTAATTTTAATAAAAAACACGTTTAACATCACACAGATCATCAAGGAGACACTAAGGAAAACAGTGATAAATGAAACATACCCCTTCTCTTTATCTTTAATTTGTCGAATTAGCAGAACAACGCTGACTAACGCCCCAAGAAACAAAGACAAGAAGATAGACGCAAAAGAAGGCAACAGAATCAATGTAAAATTATTCTCTTTATGATGATAATCGAATCCCGCTAGCTCATAAACCACGGTTCCAATCGTGGATAAAAAAAAGACTAACCTAAAATCGATTGGCACTTTAGGAACCAATGTTCCGATCAAAGGAAATATTGGGACTAATATAAGAGACGCCCAAAACATGATTTCAATTTTTTCCATTTTGCCGAACAGTTCCCATATCACACCAAAAACTCATCCGGCACGGAGCGCACGCGGGCGATGTCGGCGATTTTTGCGCCGACGTTGAAGCCCGAGCGGCAGTGCACGGTGCAGGTCGCGCAGCCGGAGCAGGGGTTGTCGGGGAGGTCGAGCGCGGCGATGGTTTCCTTGGCGAGGCCGGGGTTCCGGTAGCCGTGCGCATACATGTAGGCGCGCATGAGGTCGGGGATGGGCAGGTCTTGCGGGCACTGCCCGGCGCACGCGTCGCACTGCTGGCAATACAGCGTGGGCACGGAGCCGGCCCGCGCCATGAAGGCTTTCTCGTCGGGCGTGTAGCCGAGGCTGGCCGCCGCCTCAAGGCACACGTCCAGCTCCTCGAAGTTCGTGAAGCCGGGGATGGCCGTGCACACGTTTTTGTCCTGCAACGCCCATTTCAGGGCGGCGGACACATTCACGTTTTTGGCGCCGGCCATGGTCTTCATGGCGATGACGCCGATGCCCGCGGCGGCGGCGCGCGCGATGGCGGCCTTCATCTCCGCGAGGTGATCCTGGCGGAAATTATACGCGGTGAGCGCCACGTCGTAAACCTTGCTCTTGATGACGGCGTCGATGACGGCGGGCTCGTTTTTGTGCGTGGAGACGCCGGTGTGCCTGATCCGGCCCTCCTTTTTTAATTTTTCCATGACCTCCAGTATCGGCCCGTGCAGCACGGCGGCGGCGTTGTCGATCGCGTGGAGAAACAGGATGTCAACGTAATCGAGCCCGAGGCGGCCCATGCTGGTGTTGAAGCGGTCCATGAACAGGGCGGGGGCTTTTTCGGCCATCACGTCCTTGCCGAGGTTTATCTTGGTCGCGATGGTGAACGAGCCGCGCGGCACGTCCTTGAACACTTTGCCGAGCATGACCTCGTTGTTGCCCTTCTGGTAGCCGTTCGCGGTGTCGAAGTGCACGATGCCGGAGCGCATGGCGGCCTTGACGAGGTTCGGGTTGTCCGCGCGCATCACCCCCATGCTCAGGACGGGGAGTTTCATGCCGGTGCGGCCGAGGGTGCGCTGTTCAAATTTTGATGCGGG
>JAITDF010000112.1 GCA_031282705.1 Opitutaceae bacterium
CTGTCATGGCGTGCAGCTCTTCGCGTTCTTCACAGGTCAGGTTCACTTTGTAGAGGATTTCAGGCATGGTGTCATCATCCCTGCCTTACTTTTACGGCTTTTCAAGCATGACTGCATACCAGTCTCCGCCGGCGAGGAGGCCAAGATGGGCCTCTCCTCGTTCGAGGACATCAAAAAGCAGGAGAAAATCTCCTCCGACGCGGCGGCCAACGCCTAGGTGCGGCGCGTCGGCCAGCGCATCGCCGGCGTCGTCGGGCGCGACATCGCCAATGCCGAATGGGAGTTCGTGGTGTTTGACTCCGAGCAGGTCAACGCCTTCGCGCTGCCGGGCGGAAAGGTCGGCGTTTACACCGGCCTGCTCAAGCTGGCGGCCAGCGACGACGAGCTGGCTTGCGTGATGGGGCACGAGATCGCGCATGTCACCTCGCGCCACGGCGCCGAGCGCGTCTCGCAGAGCCAGCTCGTGAGCATCGGCGGCCAGCTCGGGCAGGCTTACATGAATTACAAGGGCGTGGGCGCGGAAAAGCAGAACCAGCTCATGTCGCTTTACGGGCTCGGCGCGCAGGTCGGCGCGTTGCTGCCCTACTCGCGGCTGCACGAGACGGAGGCCGACACCATCGGCCTGAGATTCGCGGCGGCGGCCGGTTACGACCCGCGCGCGGCGGCGGTCTTCTGGAAAAAGATGGCGGCCAAAAACTCCGGCGGCTCCACGCCCTCGTGGCTGTCCACCCATCCCTCCGACCAGTCGCGCATCGCCAATCTCGAAAAACTCGCCCCGCAATACCTGCCGCTCTACGAAAACGCCAGAAAGGCGCAGCCGGGCGGATGATTCCGGCTCGCAACCGGGATGGCGGCGGCGGCGGTGGCGCGGCATGGGAGGTATGCGAGGTATGGGAGGTATGGGAGATATGGCCAAGGCTGCGCCTCCCCGGCGGCGGGGGCGGTGGGGAGGCGCGGAAGCGCACGGCGGCGGGGAGGCGCGGGGAGGCGCGACGGCCAGTTTTGGCAGGGCGGTCTCCCCGAGACCGCCGCGAGCACCACGAGGCAAACGACAGCGGTCTCGGCGAGACCGCCTTGCCAAAAATCTGCCGACTGCGTAACATCAGTAACCTCAGTTCCTGTTACTTGCCACTTGCCGCCTGCCACCCGCCGCCTGTCACTCCGGCGGGGCCGCGGGGAGGTGGAAGTAGAAATCGCTGCCCTCGCCTTCCTTGCTGGCGCAGGCGATGAAGCCGCCGTGGGCCAGCACGATTTCGCGCGCGATGGCCAGGCCGAGGCCGGCGCCTTTGCGCGTCTGGCCGGGCACGCGGTAAAATTTTTCAAACACGGACGGCACCGCGTCCGCCGGGATGCCCGGGCCGCGGTCGCGCACGCCGAAGCGCACCCACGCGCCGTCGTCGCCGCCGCCGTCCGCCGGGCGCGCGTAGAGCGTGATGACGCCGCCGCCGGGCGAGTATTTGGCCGCGTTGCCGAGGAGGTTGATGAATACGTGCCGGATGCGTTCGGGGTCGAGAAACACGGTGGCGACGGCCTCGTCCACCTCGATTTCGACGCGCTGGCCGGCGTCGTCGGCGAGGGGTTTTATTTCGCGCGCCATGGCGGCGAGCAGAGGGCGCACGGGGGTGTCGCGGCGGCTGAGCGCGGCGCGGCCGCCTTCGATGCGCGAGAGGTCGAGGATGTCGTTGAGGATGCGCAGGAGGCGGTCGGCGTCGTCGCGCGCGGTTTCGAGCAGGTCGCGCTGGCGGGGGGTGAGGGTGCCGAGGCGGCTGTTGTTTTCGAGCAGGAGATAGACCGCCAGGCGCAGGCTGGTGAGGGGGGACTTGAGCTCGTGGCTCACGGTGCCGACGAGGTTGTTTTTCGCGTCGTCGAGCAGGCGGAACTTGGTCACGTCCTGCAAAATCATCGCGGCGCCGCCGAAGCCGGTCAGTTCGTCGCCGATGGCGAGGATGCGCGGCAGGTAGAAGCGCTCGTCGCGCCCGTCGGGCCCGAGCCGCGCCATGACGACGTGGCGGTAGTCGGAGGGCAGGAAGTGCGCGCCGCCCTCCAGCACTTCGCGGATGCGCGCGGCCAGCGGCGCGGGGAACCCGCCGGCAAACTCCGGCGCGGCGGCGAGCGCCTCGGCGGCGGGGTTGCGCAGCTCGGTGGAGCCGTCGCGCGCGATGATGAAGAGGGGGTCGGGCGTGGAGGTGAGCGTGGCCTCCATCGTGCGCCGGGCGCGCACGACGCTGGCGGTCATCGCGTCGCGATAGGCGCGGAGCTTCGCGGCCATGGCGTTGAAGGTGCGGGCCAGTTCGCCGAGTTCGTCGCGCGAGGCGACGGGCACGTCGTGCTCGAGGTCGCCGTCGCCGAGCGCGCGCGCCGAGAGGGTGAGCGACTTGATGGGCTGGAGAATGGAGCGCGCCAGGCGCCAGGCGAGCCAGAGGGACAGCGCGATGCCCGCCGCGATGGCCGCGGCCAGCACGCGCGCGCCGGCTCGGGCGAACTCGGACACGCGTTTGGCCTCGCCCTGGAGCGCGCGCTGGTCGGCCTCCATCAGGGTGTCGAGCGACTTGAGGGCGTTGAAGAACATGACCTCCGCGGCGAGGTAGCTCTCGCGCGTCACCGGCGCGCCGGTGGCGAACACCGCGTCGCCCTGCGCCTCCATCCCGCCAAACGCGTCCGCCACCGTCTCCAGCGCGCGCGCGCGCGCCGTGCCCGCGGCGGCGAACGACTCGGCCATGAGCGCCTTCTTGAAGCGCCCGCGCTGGTGCTCGTAGTCCGGCCGCGCCTCCAGCTCGAAGCCGTCCTGCGCGCGGTGGATGGCGGCGGTGGCGCGGGTGGCGGCGTCGCGCATTTCATGCGCCGCGAGCACCATGCGGAAGCTCTGCGCGAGCTTCTCCTCCATCGAGCGCCCGAGGTTCCGGCAGACCGCGATGCCCGCCGCGCCGACCAGCATGAGCAGCAGGAGGAGCGGAAGCATCCCGAGGTTGAAACGCGTGCGAAGCATCGTCGCCCCCAAAGGCAATCCGCCGGAAGGGAAAAACCAACACGAAAAAGCCTGAGAAAGTTTTTACGGAATTGTCTTCCCTCCCGATTCCCACTGTGTTTCCAATTCGTCCCGTGCTTTCCGCGCCCGCCATCACACACCGATTCCCGCCCGCCGCTTTTCCCATCCCGGCAAACCCCCGGCCGGGATGCGCGCCCCGCCCGCTTTCATCCCGTCAATATCGCCATGAGCCAAAACTTGATTGATGCCATTATTCAAGGCGCGCTGTTCGGCGCCTCGGTGTTCCTCGCCTCCATCGCCGCCTTTCATGCCGCGCTGGCCGCAAGCCGCAAAAAAAAACCGGAAGACACATCCGCCGATACGAATCGCGGCATGTCTGAAAAACTGCTCCGCGAGCAGCACTCCGAATTAAAGCAACTCGTCGAGGCGCATTTCCGCGCGGAGGCCGCGCGCCGTGCCGTCATCGACGGGCAGTTGAAAGACATCCGCGACCTGCTCGGCGCCATGCGCGATTTCACCGCCCGCCAGTCCGCCGAGACCCAGCGTTGGAAGGACGGCTACGACTTTCGCATCCTGAAGGCATTCCTGCTGCGCGTCATCTCCGTCATCGATGAAATCGAGGAGCAAATCTGGATTCTCAAAAAACAAAATGCCTCCCGGGAAACCATCGCCGAACTCGAGTTCACGCACGCCAAGCTGGTCGGCGACCTCGACGGCGAGGGGCTTGTCCGCAACGAGCCGCCCGTCGGCGAAAAAATAGACCCGGCCGCCACAAGGCTTGTCATCAAGGGCGTGGATGAAACCGCCGACCCCGCCCTCGCAAACGTCATCTCCCGCTCGCTCGGCGCCGAATACATCCTGTGGCTGGCCGACGGCCACGAAAAGATCATCCGCCCCGGACAGGTAAAGGTTTTCAAATACAAACAACAATAATTCAACCCGCCGCCAATCACAACAATCAACAAAGAAACCACCACTCATGAGCACACTCGCAGGCATAGACTTGGGCACGACCTACTCCGCGCTGGCCGTCCTTAACGAACTCGGAAAACCGGAAATTGTCCCGGATGGGAACGCCAACCGCATCGTCCCGTCCGTCGTCGCGTTTTCCTCGGAAAACTCGGCTGTCATCGGTGCCGAAGCAAAGAATCTTCTGCTCACCGATCCTAAAAACGTTATTCAATTCGTGAAACGGCAAATGGGCAACCCTTCCTTTCGCTACACCGCATTCGGGAAAGAATATTCTCCTGTTGATATTTCCGCACTCATTTTGAAAAAATTAAAAGACGAGTGCATACAAAACGGCGAAATTCACGATGTCGTCATCACGGTGCCGGCGCACTTTGATGAAATTCAGCGCAAATCCACAATGGACGCCGGCGCCATCGCCGGCCTGAACGTGCTGGGCATCGTGAACGAGCCAACAGCCGCCGCGCTTTATTACAGCACGCTCGCCAAAACCAACGGCAACATTGTCGTTTATGACCTCGGCGGCGGCACCTTTGACGTCACCATTCTCCACATCAATGGCAACGATGTAAAAATCCTGACTTCAAAGGGCGACGGGCACCTTGGCGGCGTTGATTTCGATCATGAAATCGTGAAATATGTCGCGTCGGAATTTCAAAGGCAAAACGGAGCTGACTTGTTTTCCAACACCCTGCTTTCCAGTCGCGCCGGAACGCCGCCGGAAAAAGAGGCCGTTCTTTATTTCAAGTTCATGGCAGAGGCAGAAAAAGCCAAAAAATCGCTTTCGATACGCCCGAAAGCGGACGTTCGTCTGGTTTCGGAAAAAGGCAATGTGAATGTTCCGCTGGCACGCGAAAAATTCGAGGAATTGATTTCCAGTTATATTGCCACAACAGAAATGCTGGTTGAAAATGCGCTTGAGGACGCGAAACTCCGTCCATCCGACATTACGAAAGTAATTCTGGTCGGCGGCAGCACGCGCATTCCTTCCGTGGCCAAAAGCATCGAGGGCATTTTCGGCTTTCCGCCGGAAAAGGCGGTAAACGTGGACGAAGCCGTCGCCCTCGGAGCCGCCATTTCCGCCGGCTTGAGGAAGATGCCGGATGCTGGTGCCGTCCCCGTCGCAATCTGCAAGGAATTGTCCAAGACAACGCTGACTGAAGTCTGCAACAAATACTTCGGCACGAATGCCATGTTTTACAATGAAAAGCGTGGCGAGGATGTCGAGCAGAACGCAATCATCTTGAAAAAAGACACCCCAATTCCCTGCGCCCAGACAGAAAGTTTCCACACCCGCCGTGATGGACAAGAATTTGTCAGCATGAAAGTGACGGAATCCGACGAACCGTGGGAGGATA
>JAITDF010000132.1 GCA_031282705.1 Opitutaceae bacterium
CCCGAGTCGAGCCGCAGGATGGAGGGGGAATAGAGCGGCGTGTTTTTGGGGTCGTCGGATTCGCCCACCACGACAAAATCATCCGCCAGCGGCCGGACCGGCCCGCCGGCCTGCGAGGCGCGGCCCGCCGCCATGCCGAGGAGCAGCAGGCAGGCCAGGGCGCCGATGGAGGCGCGCATGTTCCTTTCGATATTCATCGGGATGGATTTCTTTGTTGTCATTATAATATATATGGCGTCACCACCAGAAACCAAGCGAGGCATTAAACACATGGCACATTTTCTCCGGTGATGTCTCATTCTCGTATCCAATGTCAAGCACAGCCTTCCGGCCAACGGCCATCCGCAAGGCGATGCCGGCGACAACGCTGCCTTTGCCGCCATCGTCGCCAAGCAGCACGATGTTTTCCCCGGTGCCGGCGGCAAAGGTGGCGTTCACATGATCACGCGGGCCGCAGAGCACCTGGCGCCAGCCGGCGGACAGATCAACCATGGCGGGAAGCCTCCCGAACATCTTGAATGGGAGACCGGCCTGAAGGCCCGCGTTGCTTTGCACCAGCTCGTCGGTGAAATCCGCGATGTTCACCGCGCCGGTCCCGCGTTCTTTATAATTTTTCATGCTGACATTCATATAACGCACGCCGGCGACCGGCTTGAAAATGGCGCCGCTGTCCCGCCCGATGAGAAAACCGAGTTCGAGATTTCCTCCGTAGCAAACGGTGTCGTAGCTGCCGGTCGCCTGGCCGACTGTTTCGTTTCGATATGAATCCGAGGTGAAGCGTCCGCCGGTCAGGTCGCCGCCGATATAGAAACAGCCGGATTTCAACGCGCCGTAGAGTCCTGCGAATTGCTGGCCGGCCTCGACGCGCGTATTGTTTTCCGTCCTCAGTCTGCTGGAGGCGACGCCTGCATAAACGCCGGCGAGGAGATGCTCCCGGCGCATCGCGTCGATGCCCGCAATGTAGCCGAAGACGCGGTCTGTGTGCCCGATTTGCCGCCCGGTCGTCTCGTAGTCGGCGTTTGAATGCACGGTTTTGAACCATGCGGTGCGGTCCCATTTCCCACGATGCGGCGGCGGTTCCGCGACAGGCACAAGAAAATGGTCGCTCATGTGCCCGGCCACGGCGTCCATTGTCGCGAGAAGCGAGGTGAACGTCATGGCGATGTCCTTCATCGGGCTGGCATCCTGGTTGATGACCGTGTAGGTGAGCGCGTTGCCGCCGGACTCGGCGATGGAAAGGCTCATGCCCGATGGCACGTCGTAAACCAGGCCGCCGTTGAGGCTGCCATAACTCAACCGCGAGACGCCGCTCCCGCCGAAAGTAATCGCGCCACCGCTGGTCGTGGTAATCGCATTTCGCACCGAGAGCGCCGAGCCGGGCGCGAAGAGCAGCCGCCCGCCATCAAGCGTCAACGAGTCCGCAAGCACCGTCGCGTCCCTGGCGGCAATGGCGAGGGTCGAGCCCGCGCCGACATTGACGCCCGCACTCGCGCCGCCGATCGAGCCGGCGGCTCCCGCGGCGGTGACTTGGGCGCGCCCGGAGAGCTTGAGCGACGCGAAGACATTGTTGGTCGCGCTGAAAATCACGTTGCTGTCGATGACTTCAATCCTGCCGCCGCCGGTCACGGCGGCGGTAATGATGGACTGGCTGACGTTGTTGAACTCAAGTGTCGCGGTTGGCGCGACCGACACAGCGCCGGAACCGAGCGCGCGGGATGAGGCTGCGCGCAAGCGCCCGGCGCTGATCGTGGTGCCGCCTGTATGTTGATTGTCACCGCTCAATGTGAGCGTGCCGTCCGGGCCGGTCTTGACGAGTTTGCCACCGCCCAGGATGAAGCCCGCAAACTCGGTGTCCCCGGAGTTGTCCACCGTGAGTGTCGCGGCGCCGAGCGTGATGCCGCCCGCGCCGCCAAGGTTGCGCACGGTCTGGTTGAAAGAATTCAAATCAAATGCCGCGCCCGGTGCGATGACAACAGCCGCGCTGTTTTCGAGCGCGTTTGCAACCCCCGCGCGCAAGGCTCCCGCGCTGACAAATGTCGTGCCCGTAAGCGTGCTTTCAACGGCCAGCGTGATGCCGCTGCCCGACGCGCGCACATCAATCGACCCCGCTCCGGAAAGCGCGGCGGCGAGCGTGGATTGCCGGGCGCCGGCGTTGTCGAGCACCAATGTTTTTCCATCGAACACGTCGATGGCGGTGATGCCATGACCGAGGTAGAGGCCCTTTTTGTCACCGTCCGCCTGCACGGCGATCGCATGGCCGTAGGTGGCGTCGGCGATTGTCTCGCCGTCCTGCTTGAGATTGATGTGCGTGGGATTGGGCAGCGCGTCGCCGTCGGCTTGGTTCACCAAAACGAACGCGCCCGAACCCCGCACATCGTTCGCGGCGACGAGGCGGATTTCCGTCGGCGTGCTTTGATCAAAAATGCCGGGATCGGGCGGCAGCGCCGGATTCACTTGATCGTTGGTAAAGCGCGTTGTGTCGAGCGCGATGCGGTTCACCGCCGCGCCGGTATCGAGCATGCCCACGGTGAGCAGACCGTCGGGATCCCGCGCGGCGCCGGCGTCGAGTTGCAGCATGCCGCCGTTAAAGGCGAGCGCGTTGAGCGACAGGTCGCCGCCCGCCTTGCGCGCGATGCCGTCCGCGCCGAGCTTCAACGTCGCGTTCACAAGCGCCACCGCCGCCGCGCCGTCAAGCGCGAGCGTGCCTTGCTCAAGTTGCACGGTGCCGGAAAAAACATTGCCCGCTCCGGGCGTGAAAGCGAAATCATCCGCGGCATTCGCAAGCCTCACCATGAGCAAACCCTCGCCGGAAAGGGCGCGGTCAAAGGACAGGCCGCCCGATGCGGCGGGAGCCAGCAGGAGAGTCGCGCCGCCCGCGATGGACACCCGGCCCGAAGCCGCGCCGAGACCGGCAGGGCCGCCCGCTGAAACGGCGCCCTCATCGACCGCGAGCGCGCCCGCAAACGTATTGACGCCGCCGAGCGTCAGCGTGCCCGCGCCTCTTTTGGTCACACCGCCGGAGCCGCTGATCACGCCGGAAATGATCGCATCATTTGAAAGCGTGTCCAGCAGCAGACCGAAGTCGCCGGTGTCAACCGCTCCTGTGATATCAATGCCGGCCGCGCCGGTCTCCAGACTCGCTCCGGAACCCGTCACGCTGAGATTGCTCGCGCCGAGCGCGCCCGCGCTCGCGAGCACAAGGCGGCCGCCGCCGAGATCGACGCCACCCCGGAAATCATTCACGCCGGAATTGGCGAGCGTCAGCCGTCCCGTCCCCTGTTTGACCAGCCTGCCCGTGGCGGTCGCGGCGGTGATTTCAGTTGAGCCGTTCACGACGCTCGCCTTGTCCGCGACGATCGCGCCGCCGCGGATTGTATAATTGCCGCTGCCGGACACCATGATGTCGGACACCATCGCGGTCACGGCGCTTATATTGATATTGCGATTCGCCTCGTGTCCGGCATCGGACTCGCTGTCGAAACGCACGGTGTCGCCGGTCGCAAAGACAATATTCGAAACGTCCGGCGCCTTCCAGCCTTCATCCCAAGCCGTGCCGCCCGCCCCGGTCCAATACATGATCCGGCTCGGGCCGGCGTCGGTGATGAGAATCAAATCCGGACCCTGTGTGCCAAGCGAGGCCGTCTGGCGTGACGACGGGTCGGTCACCAAGCGTCCGCCGATGCTGACGGCCGCCCCTTGCAGCGCGCCAATGTTGCCGAGATTAAACGTGCCGGCTGAAAACAGGCCGAGGTCGATTGTGTTGGCGCCGCCCACGGCAAAGGAGCCGCCGTCGCCGATCAGGAGCCGGTCGCTCGTGCCTCCTGCAAACAGATCGAGCGACAGGGTGGCCGAGTCCAGGGCCGCCGTGCTGTTGACCGTCAGCGTGTCCGGGCCGTCCAGCGGATTCAGGCCGACTTGCAACACCGAGCCCGCGCCCATCAAAAACGTTTTCCCGTTCGCACCGACCGTCCCCCGCCCGCCGAACGTGGTGTCCGCTCCGGCCGTGATGTCACCGCCCAGTTGCGGAACCGCGCTTGATACCAGAAGCGCGCCCGCATTTACAACCGTGGCGCCCGTGAAACTGTTCACCCCCGAGAGAATCTGCGTGCCATTGCCGGCTTTTATAAAACCGCCGCCGCCCGTGAGCGTGCCGCCAAAAACAACCTGCGCGCCGCTGTCGGTGAACACCGTGAGCGTGCCGCCGCCCATCAGCAGGCGGCCGCCTCCGGAAAGGTTGCGCAATGTTTGATTATAATTATCGAAATCGAAACCCGCGCCCGCCGCCACCGTGACATCCGAACTCGCGCCGAGGATGTCGCCGGCGCCGGCCTTCAGCACGCCTTGCAT
>JAITDF010000140.1 GCA_031282705.1 Opitutaceae bacterium
CGCCGCCGACCTGAACCGCACCGCGCAAACCGTCGGCGCGCTGGACAACCTCGGCGCCCTGCATTTCAACGGCGGCGCGCTGACCGTGCAAAACGGCGGCTCCAGCGCCGGCGCCCTCGACGGCGCCGGCGCCCTCAATCTCGCCGGCGGCCACCTGCATGTCGCCGGCGCGAACCCCGCGCTCGCCGTCACCGCCAGCATCGCCGCCGGCGCCGCCGCCACGCTCGACCACGCCTCCGGCCTGGGCGCCGCCGGCGCCGCCGTCATCGCCGACGGCCGCCTCGTGCTCGACATCCGGCCGTCCGCCGCCCCGCCGCCGCCGTCCGCCCCGCAGCCGCCGGAATTTCAGACTTTCGGCCCTGCCCTCGGCGGCACGGGCGTCTTTGTGAAGACCGGCACCGGCGCCGCGGCCATCGCGACGGCCAACCCCGGCTTCACCGGCTCGGCCCGCGTGGAAGCCGGCCGCCTCCGCCTCGGCGACATCGCCGCGCTCGGCGCCGGCGCCACCGCCGCGCCCGTGACCGTTTCCGCCGCCGCCGTGCTCGAATACCGCGGCGTCGCCGGCGCGCTCGCCAACACCATCGCCGGCTCCGGCACGCTGGCCGTCGCCGACACCGGCGCCGCCGGCCTGCGCATCGCGCACGACAACCCCGTCGCAAACAGCGTGCTGGAAAACGCGAAAATTTTCCTCGGCGCGACCCGCGCCCTCGGCCCCGGCACCGCGGACGTGCGCGCCGACGCCCGCTCGGAAATCTGGCTCGACCTCGACGGCGCGCGCCTCGGCCGCGTGACCCTCGACGGCGCGCAACTCGGCTTCACCCAAAGTCAAAGTCAAAGTGGAAGCGGCGTCCCGCCGCTTTTCAAAAACGCCACCGTCACCAGCCTCTCCGCCGCCGCCGCCGGCGCCGTGCTGGTCTTCAACGCCGACCTCACCGACGTCTCCGGCCTCAAGCAGCCCGGCGCGGTCGCCGACCACCTGACCGTGGACGCCGCCGGCGGCAGCGCGGGCGTGTTCACCGTGCGCGTGAACGCGTCGGGAGGCCGGCCCGGCGACGGCGAGATGGCCGTCCCCCTCATCACCGACCCCGCCGGCGCGGCGGTTTACCAGCTTGAAGGCGGAACGCTCGTCCAGGGGCTGGACGAGCTCAAGTTTGCCAGCGGCACCGTCTCGCAGGACACGCTGACGCTCGACCCGCGCACCTGGTATCTCTACAGCTCCGGCCTCTCGCAGACGGCGGACGCCATCATCGACACCGCCTCGCTGCTCGGCAAGGACTGGCACTACTCGCTCGACGCCCTCCACCAGCGCATGGGCGAGGTGAGGGAGGAAGCGGCCTCCAGCCGCTTTTCAGACAAGCCGCGGGATGCCGCTCCCGCCACCGGCAACGTCTGGGTGCGCCGCCGCGTTTACCGCCTCGACGCCACCAACCCCCTCACCGGCCGCGGCCTCAGGCAATACACCTACGGCGTGAGCGCCGGCGCCGACAAAATCTTCGGCACGGAGACCGGCGCGAACCTGCTCGGGGCGTTCATCGACATGGGCCGCACCACCCGCGACTTTGGCCGGGGCGGCGACGGCAGGACCGGCAGTGTCTCGGCCGGGCTTTACGCAACCCTGCTGAAAAACAACGGCTGGTATGCGGACCTCGTGCTCAAGGCCGACCGCCACAAGCACGATTTCGACCTGAAAGCGCCGTCGGGCGGCCCGGTGCGCGGACGCTACAACAGCAAAACCTTCGGCGCCTCGCTGGAGCTGGGCCGGCGCCTTGCGCGCGCGGACGGCTGGTGGCTGGAGCCGGGCGTGCAGGCCGCGGTGGCGGGACTCGGCGGCGCAAGCTACCGCACGACGCCGGCGGACACGGCCATCGACGTGAAGGTGGACCGCGCCACCGCCGCGCAATATCGCGGCCTGGTGCGCTTTGGCCATCACTTCAAGGACGCGCGCTGGACTCCCTACGGAAAGTTCGGCGCGGTCAAAACCAGCACCGACGGCGGCGCCATCCACGCGCACGACCGCAACCTGTCCGTGTGCCTCGACGGCTGGCGGATGGAGGCCGGCGCGGGCGCGGACTACCGCATCGACGACCTGGGCCATTTGTATCTGGACTATGAATACGGACGGGCCGCCCGCTACGGGCGCCCCTGGGCTTTGAACCTCGGTTACCGCAGGTTCTGGTGAGAAAAATGATGAAAAAACATACTCAAACAACGAGGGGTGCGACCCCCAGCCCGGTGCCGCCGAAAGGCGCGCGGGAAACGGAATACATCGACTCGCTGCCCATGGCGCGATACGCCTTTGTCGTGCGCGGACGCCTGGCCAATGGCGCCAGCATCCTCGTCAGGGGCAATGTCTATGCCAGGAAAGACATGTATTATCAGGCGCAGGCGCGCGCGCTTGATTCCATCTTGAAAGAGATCCCCTCGCTCGAACTCGACGAGACCGACGCCATCGGCCTGCGAATGTATCTGAGCAAAAAATGTTTTCCGCCGCAGGATCTCTCGACCCTCGCCCCCGTGCCCCCGCCCCCCTGACGCCCCGCGCGTGCCGCCAACGCATCCCGTGCCCCTGCGCACCCTCCCCGACGGGCCATCCCCCCCTTCGGGCAGGGTTCACAGCGCGCCGCCCCCCGCCGGCATCTTTCCTCTTTCCTCTTTCTCTTTCCTCTTTCTCCCCCGCCCGCACCTGACGAAACGGAAAAAGAGAAAAGCGCTGAAGATAAAGAGAAAACTGATGTTACGCAGTCGGCCGATTTTGGTTGGGCGGTTCTCGCCGAGACCGCCCTACCAAAAAACCTATCATGCGTCCCATCAGTTACTTGAATCGCATCTGGCGCGGGCGGGCGGGCGTTTAGTTTCACGTCGGGTCGTCGGGTTCGCCGGCGAGGAGTTTCCATTCAGGGGCGAGC
>JAITDF010000170.1 GCA_031282705.1 Opitutaceae bacterium
GCCGCCGAAAATGAGCCGGGCGCGGCCTTGCGCGGGGCGGCCCGTCAGCGCGACAAACACGGAGTCGAAGCCGAAGGGCGAGCGGATGCGGAAGGCGCGGCCTTCGCCCCAGCCTTCGGGCAGCACGAGTTTCGCGGGCGCGGTTTCGAGCGGTTTCATGGGCGGCCAGAAATCCTCCCGGCGCGCGTCGAAACTCAAGACCGCCCAGCCGTCGCGCGGCAGGCGCACGGTCAGCCGACCGTCGGCGTCGCGGGGCAGCGGGGCGCCGCGCGTCCGCTCCGGCGGCGGGGACGGCGGCGTTCCGGTGGCCGGTGCTCCGGTCGCCGGCGTTCCGGTGGCTGCCGCCGCCCCGGTGGCCGGCGCCCCGTGGCGCAGGAGCGCGGGGGCGTTTTCGGCGACGCCGGTCAGGGCGCCGTCGATGCGGACGCGCGCGGTGACGGCGCCGAGGGCCTGGTTGAGCAAGACGAGGTGGAATTTGCCGGGGCTGCGCGCGCCGATGCAATCGACTTTGGGCGTGTCCGCGCCGAACGCCTTCCGGTCGAGCCAGGGGTGGCAGGCGTCGTCGTCAAAGACGTTTCCCGGCGCGCCGCTTGGGAGGCGGTTGGAAAACCAGACGTAGCCGAGCTGCCGGACGCCGGGGAAACGCACGGCGCCGCCGGTGCGCGCGTCGGCGTCGGCGAAGAGGTAGTCGAGCACCATCGCGAGGTGCGGGGGGATGTGGTGCCAGTAGAGCGAGGTGAGGTCGGGACCTTTTTTCGGATAGTCGGGGTCGTGGAAGGCGGCGATGTGGCCGGCGAGGTAGTAGCCGGGGTAGCTCGCGGCGCGGCCGATGAGCGCGCCGCGGGCAAAGGTTTTCCAGTAATCGTCGCCGGTGGCGGCGGAGAGGCGCAGGAGGCTGGCGGCCCACGAGGAGAGCATGATGAGGCTCATGGGCGGGCGGTAGGCGAACTGGAGCGAGGTGGGCTGCTCGATGCCGAGGCCGACGGGCGAGGTGAGCCACGCGGGGACGGTCTGCTCGGGGAGCGCGAGCGTGGTCGGCGCGGCGCGGCGCTGGCGCGGCTTGGGCAGCATCGCCTCCGTCCAGCCGAGGCGGCCCAGCTCGACGCCGTCGCCCCACCAGATCGGCGCGCGGAGGAAAAAGCTGCCGCCCGGGTTCAGGATGCGCGGGGCGTCCGCGTCCTCCGGGGGCGGCAGGACGGGGTGGACGTAGAGGCCGGCGACGGTTTGGTGCGCGGCATCGACGGCGGCGGCGAGCAGGCGCGGGTCGGGGCGCAATTCGTGGAGGTCGAGCAATTCCCACCAGGCCGGATACATGCTGGTGTTGTAGAACGACGACTCGGGCAGCGGGCGGGCGGGATTCGCGGCGGGCGCGCGGGCGGCCCACGCGACGGCGTCGGCGACGGCGGCGTCGATGGCGGCACTGGCGGCGGCGGCGGCGGGGGCGGCGCCGGCGGGGGCGGCGGCGGGGGCGGATTGCGCGAGGCGGAGTCGGGCGAGGCGGGCCGACCAGCCGGGCGCGCGGGCGGTGTTCTGGCCGGCGGGCGCGTGGTTTTGCCGGTCAACGTAGTCGCGCAGCCACGGGTTGAGGCGGCCCAGCAGCGCGTCCGCGCCCTCCCAGACGGCGGCGGGTTGCGCGGAGTGGTCGAAGGCGAGGCGCGCGCCTTTCGGCGGGAGGTAGGCGTTGTTCTCGGCGTTGAGCGCGAAATGCGCCTCGGGGCGGCTGAGCAGGAACTCCAGCACCGGCAGCGCGCGGCGGCGGTAGAAACCGGCGTCGCGGGTGAGGCGCGCGGCGGCGAGGCAGGCCAGCGGCGCGGCGTGCGTGACGGTCGCGGGCGCCTCGATGTTCGCGGGACCTTTCAGCGCGGGCAGCCAGAAGGAGTGCGCGTCGTCGCCGAGGAGCGCGGCGAGGTTGAGCGCCTGCTCCGTGAGCGAATGGGCGAAGGGCTCGCGGTAGTCGCGCACGCGGTAGAGGGCGGCGTCGGCCTCGCGCATGACGGCGGGCCAGGGCAGCGGCGCGGCGGCGACCCGCCACGCGGCGGCGACGCGGGCGCCGGCGGCGGCGCGGGAGTTTTTGCCGCCGGGCACGGGGGAAAAGACGTGCGCCCGGGCGCCGCCGTCCGGGCCGGTCAGCGTGAAGCCGTGGCTGGCGTTGTCGTGCGCCGGCCAGCAGGCCGTGAGCGTCTCCGGGTCGGCGAGGACGCCGACGGTGACGCCCCGCGAAAAGCCGCCGCCGGGCCGCGCCGTGACGAGCGCGAGCGGGTGCGGCGTCTTCGACGAGAGCAGCAGGCGCGGCGACACCGGGAGCCGGCGGTATTGGTGGAGCGGCGGGAGCTGCACGGCGTCAACCGCGCTTTCGGGGAAACGCGGGCCGGGCGCGAAGGCCATTGACCAGAAGGCGTCGCGCGGCGCGGTGAATTCCGCCTCGACGCGGACGAGGCGGCCCGTCTCCGGCAGCGTCCAGCGCAGCGTGGCGGTGAGGCCGCCGGCGGCGTCGGAGCCGGCGGCGGCGGAGCCGGTGGCGGTGGAGCCGGTGGCGGTGGAGGAACCAGCGGCGGCGGCGGGGCGGCAGATGACTTCGGCGGCGCGCGGGCCGAGCGCGCGGACGGCGACGGGCTGGAGCGCCAGCAGGCTGCCGGCGGCGAAGGGGTCGCGGATGTCGGCGGCCAGCGTCACTTCGCGCCCGGCGACGCGCCAGACGGTGGTGGCGCCGTTTGTCCACGAGGGGAAAACGTCGTCCCAAAACGCCGCTTTCGCGTCCGGGTCGCGCGCGATGACGAGCAGCGGCTCGACGCCGTGCGCGAGCGGCGGGAGGGCGGCGGCGGCATCAGCGGCGGCGGTGGCGGCGTCCGTCAGGAACACCGTCTCGCGCCAGATGAGCGGCGCGCCGGCGGCGGACTTCACCGCGAAGAAGCGGATGGCGAGGCCGGCGTTGCGGATTTCCACCAGCGGCGGCGCGCCGGGCGCGGGCGGCGGCGGGGCGGCGGCTTCCGGGGAAAAAACGCGCTCCGGCTGGATGACGGGGCGAAAAAAGCGCCGCAGCGACTCGCGTTCGCGGGTGTTCGGGTCGAGCGCGGTGCGCGTCAGGAGGATGGCTTCGAGGCGCCCGAAGTGCCGCCGCGTGTCGTCGATTTCGAGCGTGTGCGCGCCGGCGGCGAGGTCGCGCGCGCCGACGTTTTCCCACCAGAGGCCGTCGCGCCCGTGCCGGCCGGATTCGCGCGCGAGCGGCCCGCCGTCGATGCGCAGGAGGAAGCGGCGCAGGCCCTTTTCGCGGTCGGTGGAGTCGAGGCTGCGCGTCCACACCTGGTATTCGCCCGGCTCGGTGAGGGCGAAGCCGGCGAGGGCGACGGCGGGGCGGTTTGAGGAGCGGATGTGGTTGCCTTTGGCGTCCCAGAGGCCGGGCACGGCGAAGGTTTCCGGTTCGATGAGGAGGGTGTCGCCGGGCGAGGGATTTTCGGGCGCGGCGGACGCGGAGGCGGCGAGCGCGAGCACGGCGGCGCAAAGCGCGGGAAGCATGGTGACGGCTTTCGGGGCGGAGGTCATGGGCGGGTTTATTCGACAGGGCAATGGTTCGGTTTTTACTTAACCACTAATTTCCACTAATTGGCCGGAACACTAATAAACACCAACAGGCATCAATGATTTTATCAGTGTTCCGGCGATTAGTGTTCTGTTTCATTAGTGAAGATTAGTGGTTAATTTAATGGTTCGTTTTGTTTAACCGCGAAGGACGGGTATGCGGTCAATCAAGTGGAAAGTGTAATATTATGAGATATATTTATAGATTCGAGGAGGTGGCGGACAAAGGCGGCGCGGCTTTCGAAGCCCGCCTGCTTGAGGGCGTCCTTGCCGAGGAGGGTGGCGATTTTGAGCAGCTTGGTGACAAGGTGGCCGGCGGCCTCCTGCATTTTGGTGCAGTGGCCCATGAGCAGGTGCCAGATGCTCACCGCCAGCTTGCGCGCCACCGCCGCGGCGGCCAGGTTGCGGTGCTTGCGCACGGCCAGTTTCCAGCCCCATTGGTGCAGGGGGCTGCCGCGTTGGGCCAGCGCGTTGTGCGCGCTTTGCAGCAGGAGGGCGCGCAGGTCTTTGCGTCCGTTCCCGCCGACGCCTTTTTCAAAGCCCTTGGCGTTGTTGCCCGATTGCGTCTTGCGCGGCGACAGTCCGATGTAGGCGGCCAGTTTCTTCGCGGTGGCGAAGCGGCGGACCTCGCCGATCATGGCCATCAGGCCGAAGGCCACCCGGTGCCGCACGCCCATCAGCCGCCACAGTTGCGCCCAGGCGGGCCGCGCGATGAGTTCGCGCACCATCAGCTTTTCGAGCTCCTTGCGGCGCTCCTCGGCCTGGCGCAGTTGCGTGAACAGGCTGGTGAGCAGGCTTTGCTGCAACGCGCTCCATTCGCGCAGGGCAAGCACGCGCGCGGGCGTCTTTTCGGCGGTCAGCGCGGTGCCTTTTTTGAGCCGGATGCACTGCTCGTTGAGATACGAGCGGATGCGGTTGCGCGCCCGCGTGGCGTCCTTCACCGCGTTGCGGTGCGCGAAAAACACCTCCCGGTGCTCGCGCGTCCCGGAGCCGGGCTGCCAGACTTCCTTCGCCAGCCCGGTGAGGTAGCTGCGCGCCAGCTTCACCGCGCAAAAGCGGTCGTCGTCACAGTAATTGTGCTTGAGCGCGCTGCTTTGCGCGCTTTCGAGCACCAGCGCCGTGCGCCCGAGCGCGTGCAGCCGGCGCGCCACCTCGAAGCTGTTGCCCGAGGCCTCCAGCACCACGATGTCGCCGGCGCGCAGGTGCCGCGCCGCCCAGGTTTCGAGTTTAGCGACCGGCTGGCGGTCATGCACCCATCCGACTTGCGCCTTGCCCAGGTCGTGCCCGCGCCGCAGCAGCGCCGCCGCGCTGAACACGTCCGGGTGCAGGTCCATTCCGATGATCCTTTGGCGGTTTATTGGATTGTCTGTCTTGGTTTTCATTGCTTTGGATTTTGGTTGTTAAGCGAGCGGCGCATGATGGCAGACGCTCACATGTACAAACAGGCATTCGGTTTTGCACCATGTGGGTGTGTTCCGTCGGCGCCCAATCACGAAATCGGGGATTTGCCCCATGGTTCTTCTCGGGCGTCTCAGGCAACCGCTCGCGGGTTTCACACGTTCACCCACGAGTTGGTCTCCATGCTCTTCATGCGTCGCTTCGCTTAACAAGGTTTTTCTCCTTTCTAATTGAACGCATACCGGCACGAAGGGCGCGAAGGATGAAAGTTCTGAAGGTTGTTGTTTTTCCAGTTTCATTTTTCCGTTCTTCGCATCCTTCGCGTCCTTCGCGGTTAATTTAATGGTTCGTTTTATTTAACCACAGATGAACACAGATGGACACAGATAAAGGCTTCCGAAACGATGGTTTTAAATCTGTGTTTATCTGCGTTCATCTGTGGTTAGGTTTTTTGTTCGTTTTATTTAAACCGCGAAAATCGCGAAATGTCGCGAAAAGGAAAGGATCGCTTTCGCGTGTTTTGGCGTTTTTCGCGGTTCAAAATAATGGTTCGTTTTTGTGGTTTGCATTGGGAAAATGCCTATTCCGCGGGCGTGGTCGCGGAGGCTTCGGGCGAGTCTTTTTGCAGGTTGCCGGCCCAGTCCTCGGGCAGGACCTTGTAATAATAGGTCGCGCCCGGCGCCAGCCCGTCGTCGTCGAAGTGCTCCAGGTAATAGCCTCCCGGCGTCACCTCGCCGATGCGCGTGTCCGGCGCGGGCGCGAAACCCGGCCGCGCGCCGCGGTGCACGTGGTAGCGGGCGATGTCGGGCTCCGGGTTTTTGCGCCAGCAGACCATCTGGCGGTTTTTCGTCTGGCGCACCACGCCGAGCTCGGAAACGGGGCGCGGCGGGGTGGTGTTTTGCGACGAGGTGCGCGCGGCGGCTTGCGGCGAGATTTCCCCCTGCATGTTGCCGGGGCCGACGGCGGCGACGTGATAATAATATACGGTCGCCGGATGCAGGCCGGCGTCGAGGAATCTGTTTTCCGTCGCGCGGCCGGCCAGGGTGCGGGCGGTCGCGGGCGCGCCGGGGTCGTCGGAGCGGTATATGTTATACGCGACCGCGCCGGCGACGGCCGGCCATTCCAGGCGCACGGCGGAGTCGGACGCGGCGGCGGCGGCGGGCCGGGCGGCGGCGGCGGGCGCGGCGTTTTTTGCATGGAGGCGCACGGTGGCGAACGCCCACGGCTCGAGCGCGAGGCGCAGCCTGCCGCCGTGGAGCGCGAGCGCGGACACATCGTTTTCCACCAGGTCGCACAATGCGGCGGCGTCCACGGGCAGGCCGGCGATGTCGATGGCCGCCCCGGTCGCGCGCCCCTGGGTCTCGACGAGGCGCAGCACCCAGCCCCGCCCCGGCTGCGCGGATTCCTTGAGCACGGTCAGGTGGACATTGGGCGCGTCGATGGAAAGGAACGACGCCGACGCGGCGGGCAGCGGGCCCCGCCGGCGGGGCTCCAGGACGCGCGCCTGGAGCGGGCTGCCGACCGACCAGCCGAGGCGGGCGGCGGCGCCGCCGTCCCAGCCGCCCTTGTAGGATGAAAATGAATACACAAACCGGGCGTTCATGTCGCCGGCGCCCAGGGCGAGCAGGCCGGCCATGCGGTTTGACCAGGCGAAGCTGTAGAGGTGCGGGGACGCGGGTTTGTAGTCGATGGAGAACTCGTTGTAGCGGATGCCGCCGAAATGCACAATCGGCGCGTTCCACGGCGCGAGGGTGACGCCGAATTCGCCGTTGCCCACGTCGGCCCAGCGGTTGACGGCGAGGTAGTCGTGCGAGCCCCAGCGCAACTGGTCGTCGCGGGGCCGCACCACCCCGCCGGGATACTCGGCCCGCGCGGTGAAGCCGTCGACCTTCACGGGGAACGCATAGAAGAGGTTGCTCTTGTAGCGGTCGGCGCCGCGGTCGGAATGCAGCACGCCGACGTGGCGCAGGTCGTTGATGATGTCGATGCGTTTCAGCCCGGCGTAGATGCGCACGGTTTGCACGACTTCGGCGCCGCCCAGTTTTTCGTCCTTGAAGGCCGCCGCCATCTCCGCCGCGACGGCGCCGGCGCGCGGCGTGAGCACGGCGCCTGTTTTCGGGGCGTAGTTTGCGCCGGCAAGGCTTTCCCGGCCCTTTTTGTTCACCCACACGAGCTGGTTGAATTGATACGGGGCCGCGGGATCGACGAGTTCCCTGTCCAGCTCGCGGTCAATGATGCTGGAGACCGCGCCGCTCTCCCGGTCGAATTTTATAATATAATATTCGTTGGAAATCGCGTCGGCGCCGGCGGCGGGCGCGCCGGCGGCGCCGGCACCGGCACCGGCGGGCGCGGTGACATCGGCGGGCGCGGCAGCGGCGGCGTCCGCGGCGGGCGGCGCGGCGGCCATGCGGTAGGTTTTGTATCCGAACGCGGGCACGTCCTCCGCGACGAACACCGCGCCGCCGCCGCCGGCGAGCGTTTGCACGGCGGCGGTTTTGCCGGTGACGTTGTCCACCAGCGCGACGCCGGCGGGGAGCGGTTGCGCGAGGGAGACAAGGTCGGTGCGCGGATGCGCGAGCGGGTTGACCACCATGAGCGCCGGCCCGCCGCCGGTCGCCACGCGGGCGGCGAGCGCGGCCCAGGATTTGTCGAGGAGCCGCCGCGCGTCGTCGAGCGCGCGGGCGCCTTCGAGGCGCTTGCCCCATTGCGCGTTGAACCGGTGCACGGGGCCGGCGGGCGGGCTCGTCGGCCAGCTGTGCTCGGTGAAATCAAACAGGCGCGTGTAGGCGCGCCCGACCTCCGCCGGCGGAAAGGCAAAGGCCGGGTCGAGCGCGAGCGCGACGGCGCCGAGCGACTCGGCCAGCGGCAGCAGGCGCGCGGCGGCGCGTTTCCAGCCCTGCGCCTCGGGGTCGATGGTCGCGTAGTCGGCGGAGAAATTGTTCAGGTCGCCGCGCAGCACCGGCAGCCCGCCGCCGAAGGTGTTTTCCATGTAGGCCATGAACTCGCGCGGCCCGGCGATGCGGATTTCCGGGTAGCGGTAGCGCGCCTGCCAGCGGCGCAGCGCGCGGTTGTCCCACGCGGGCGTCTCGTGGTCCTGGTATGACGGGATGAGCAGCGCGTCGTAGGGATACGGCCCGAGCGAGCCGTCCTGCACGGCGCGCACCTCCTTGTTGACGTTGACGGCGGCGAGGTCGGACAGGTCCGCGTAGCCGCCGCCGCCGGTCTGGCCGAACCAGAAATTGATGCCGTAGTGGTGGCGCCAGGTGAAGAGCACGCGGCTCCGCGCGTCGGGCCCCTCCCACCAGAAAATCGCGGGCACCCCGGTGGTCGCGTAGTCGTTTTGTTTTTTCGTGCGGAACGGCTGGCCGAAGCGCACCGCGTAACGGAAGCCCGCGCCGGCCAGCGCCTGCGCCGCCGACCACGAGATGCTCGGGTTGTCCACCATCACAAACGTGTCGAGGTCGAGGCCGAAGCGGTCCTTGTAGTCGCGGCGCGCCGGATAGGTCATGCGCGCCAGCTCCTCGTAATCCATCCAGTGCGCGTGCACGCCGGACGGCGCGCCGGCCAGCGGCATGACCCCGGTCTTCACCGCGCCGTCCGCGATTTTGCGCCACGCCGCCTCCGAGCGCTCCTCAATATAATAACGCGGGAAAAGCAGCGTCTCCAAAAAATAATGATAACCGCCCGCCGCCGCCGCGCCCTCGGCGACCGGCTCCGCCGCCGGCGCGCCGAGGCGGCGTCCGAGGTCGATGTTGTCGGCGATTTTTTTCTGTTTCACCCAGAGGTAATCCTCGTAGCCGATGTCCTCGTGCGAGGATTTCACGACAAACACCTTCCACTTGCGCTGGGGCTGCCACGGGCGGCGGAGCGTCCCGGCGGTTTTGCCGCCCGCGCGCAGCTCGACCGCGACCTCGGAGGGCGCCTCCATGTCGGGCACCAGCAAGTCGTGGCGCGAGATTCCCGGCGGCAGCGTGAATTTTTGCGG
>JAITDF010000223.1 GCA_031282705.1 Opitutaceae bacterium
ACGTCTGTTTCGGCCCTCACTGCCTCGGCTCCCTCTCCACCTCCGCACCCTCCCACCTGCCAAAAGGCCACTACCATCCCTTATGCACTCCCATCACCTGAAAAAAACTCCAAAAAAAAGTGTCACCCCCTTAGCGGGACATGTGTTACCCTCATAGCGGGACAATACACGCCGAGACCGCCGCAGGCTTTTGGTAGGACGGTTTCGCCGAGACCGCCACGAGCACCACGAGGCAAACGCCGGCGGCCTCGGCGAGACCGCCCTGCCAAAACTGGCCGACTGCGTAACATCAGTTTAATCTTTCTCTTTCCTCTTCCTCCCTCCGCTCGTGCCTGGCGAAAGAGGCAAGATAAAGAGAAAGATAAAGAGGAAAGAACAAAGAGAAAGACTCCGGCGGTGACGTCGCTTCCTGACGCACCCGTTGCACCCTTTCAGCCCCTTTCCCGTTGCGCCGGGCAAAACCCGCCGCCTACGCTTGCGCGCAATCATGTCCGAACTATCCGCCTCTTCCGCCGCCGCCGATCCCGCCGCCGCCTCTCCCGCCGCACCCGCGCCCGCGCCCGCATCCGCACTTGCCGCCGCCGCCGTCGATTCCGCCGGCGCCGCCGATCCCCAGGCTTACGCTCCGCGCCACAACTCCGCCGGCGCCGCCGACATCGGCGACATGCTCCGCGTCGTCGGCGCACCGGGCCTCGACGCGCTTATCGACGCCACCGTGCCCGCCGGCATCCGCCTTCCCCGCCCTCTTGACCTCCCCGCGCCCGCCACGGAACCCGAGGCGCTCGCCGAACTCCGCGCCATCGCCGGCCAAAACGAAATCCACCGCTCCTTCATCGGCCAGGGCTATTACGGGACGCACACCCCGTCCGTCATCCGCCGCGCCATTTTGGAAAACCCCGCCTGGTACACCGCCTACACCCCCTACCAGTCCGAAATCTCCCAAGGCCGCCTTGAGGCCCTCCTCAACTTCCAAACCCTCGTCACCGACCTCACCGCCCTCGACATCGCCAACGCCTCCCTCCTCGACGAAGCCACCGCCGCCGCCGAGGCCATGGCGCTCTGCCGCCGCATGGCCGCCGCGCCGTCCGCCGGTGCCGCCGCCGCCGCCGCCGCCACCGCCGCCGGCCCCTTCTCTTCCGCCGCCGGCCCCGCCGCCGCCCGCGACACTTTTTTTGTCTCCGCCGCCTGCCACCCGCAGACCATCGACCTCCTCCACACCCGCGCCGCGCCCCTCGGCATCCGCCTCATCGTCGGCGACCACGCCGCCGCCGAGCCCGACGCCACGTGGTGCGGCCTTCTCGTCCAATACCCCGACACCCTGGGCAACATCCACGACTACGCCGCGCTCTTTGCCCGCGCCCATGCCGCCGGCGCGCTCTGCGTCACCGCCGCCGACCTCCTCGCCCTCGCGCTCCTGCGCGCCCCTGGCGAATTTGGCGCCGACATCGCCGTCGGCACCACCCAGCGCCTCGGCGTGCCCTTGGGCTTCGGCGGCCCCCACGCCGGCTACATGGCGACCCGCGACGCCTGCAAACGCCAGATGCCCGGACGCCTCGCCGGCCTCTCCCGGGACGCCCAGGGCAACCCCGCCCTCCGCCTCGCGCTCGGCACCCGCGAGCAGCACATCCGCCGCGACAAGGCCACCTCCAACATCTGCACCGCGCAGGTGCTCCTCGCCGTCCTCGCCTCCATGTATGCCGTTTACCACGGCCCCGGCGGGCTGCGCGCCATCGCCGCCCGCGTCCACGCCCTCACCCGCCGCCTCGCCGGCGCCCTCCGCGCCGCCGGCCTGAAGACCAACGCCGCCCCCGTCTTCGACACCCTCCACATCCAGGACGTGGACGCGGAAGAAATCCACGCCCGCGCCGCCGCCAAAAAAATCAACCTCCGCCCCCTCGACGCCCGCTCCCTCGCCCTTTCCCTCGACGAAACCACCACCGGGGCCGACCTTGACGACCTCTGTGAAATCCTCACCCAAAACCAAACCAAAACCAAAACCGAAAATCCCAAATCCCAAATCCCAAATCCCAAACATCCAGACCCAAATCCCAAATCCCAAATTCCAAATCTCCAATCCCAAATCCCACCCGATTTTTCCTCCGCCGTCTCCTCCTCCGACGACGACGGCTCTTCCGCCGCCGCCCACGCCACCCCTGTCGCTTCCGCTTCCGCCTCCGACGCCGCCCACGCCTCCGCCGCCGCCCACGCCGCCGACGCCCACGCCGACGACGACCTTCCCGCCCCGCACCGGCGCGCCACGCCGTTTCTCAGCCACCCCGTTTTCAACACCCACCACACCGAGCACGAAATGCTCCGCTACATCAAGCGGCTCGAAACGCGCGACCTCTCGCTCTGCCACTCGATGATAGCGCTCGGCTCGTGCACCATGAAACTCACCGCCGCCAGCGCGATGCTCCCCGTCACCTGGCCCGGCTTCGCCGCGCTCCACCCCTTCGCCCCCGCCGCGCAGACCCGCGGCTGCGCGAAACTCATCGCCGACCTCGAACGCTGGCTGGCCGAAATCACCGGCCTCGCCGCCGTCTCCCTCCAGCCCAACTCCGGCGCCAACGGCGAATACGCCGGCATCCTCGCCATCCGCCGCCACCACCACGCGCGCGGCGAGCCGCAACGCCGCGTCTGCCTCATCCCCGCCAGCGCGCACGGCACCAATCCCGCCAGCGCCGCGATGGCCGGCCTCGCCGTCGTCCCCGTCGCCTGCGACGCCCGCGGCAACATCGACCTCGCCGACCTCCGCGCCAAGGCCGCCGCGCACGCCGCCACCCTCGCCGCCCTCATGGTCACCTACCCCTCGACCCACGGCGTCTTTGAGGAACCGATACGCGAAATCTGCGCCATCATCCACGCCCGCGGCGGCCAGGTTTACATGGACGGCGCCAACATGAACGCCCAGGTCGGCCTCACCTCGCCCGGCCTCATCGGCGCCGACGTCTGCCACCTAAACCTCCACAAAACCTTCGGCATCCCGCACGGCGGCGGCGGCCCCGGCGTCGGCCCCATCGCGGTCGCCGCGCACCTGGCGCCGTATCTGCCCGGCCACGTCCAAATGCGGACGGCGGCAGGCCCTTCCCCGGCCCCCGCCGGCGCCGTCGCCGCCGCCCCCCGCGGCAGCGCCGGCGTGCTCCCCGTCACCTGGATGTATGTCCGCATGATGGGCGCCGCCGGGCTCGCCGGCGCCACCCGCCTCGCCATCCTCAACGCCAACTACATCGCCGCCCGCCTCGACCCCTGGTATCCCGTCCTCTACAAAGGCGCGACCGGACGCGTCGCCCACGAATGCATCATCGACTGCCGCCCCTTCAAAAAACACGGCATCGAAGTCGATGACATCGCAAAACGGCTCCAGGACTACAACTACCACGCGCCCACCATGAGCTTCCCCGTCCCCGGCACGCTCATGATCGAGCCCACCGAAAGCGAGACCCGCGCCGAGCTCGACCGCTTCTGCGACGCCCTCATCTCCATCGCCGGCGAGATCGCCGAGATCGCCGGCGGCCGCGCCGGCGCAACCGACAACCTGCTCAAAAACGCCCCGCACACCGCCGGCATGGTATGCGCCGGCGAATGGACGCACCCCTACAGCCGCGAACGCGCCGCCTTCCCGACCGCCTGGGTGCGCGCCCATAAATTCTGGCCCGCCGTCGCCCGCGTGGACAACGTTTACGGCGACCGCAACCTGATCTGCGCCTGCCCGCCGCCAAGGTAGCGCGTGCTCCCAAGCCCGCCCCTTCCGTGTGGCATCCGTTATTTGACTGATGCCGCCGGCTGCATGGCATCGGCCAACCCCATCATCCTAAATTCCGCAGTTGAAACGAGAGTTCATTTTTACCTGTCCCCCATTGCATTCCCGCCTGCCTGGTTCGGACGTAGGGTAAGCGTCCCGCTTGCCCGATTGGAACGTAGGGCAAGCGTCCCGCTTGCCTGTTTGGAACGTAGGGTAAGCGTCCCGCTTGCCTGTTTGGGGTGGGCGACTGAAGTCGCCCGGCCGCGCGGCTCCGCCGCTTTCGGCGACTAAAGTCGCCGGCCCGGAGGAGGGCGCGGCGGCGGAAGACGCGGAGGAAGGCGCGGCGGCGGCGGAATCGGGGCGGCGACTTTAGTCGCCGAAAGCGGCGTGGCGACTTCAGTCGCCACAAAATGTGCCGCACCACCAATCGGGCAAGCGGGACGCTTGCCCTACGTCCGAACCAGGCAAGCGGGACGCTTGCCCTGCTTGGCTCGCTGCGGCTCGCCGCGCCGTCCGCGGCGTGGCGCGGACGGCTGCGGGCGCCGGTTGTCAGAACTGCCAGCGGTAGCCGGCGGTCAGGCCCCAGGGCTTGGTGTAGTCCTCGGCGTAGCTCGCTTCGTAGTCGAAATGCAACTGGTGCGCGGCGCTCTATTGCCAGAGCACGCCGGCGCCGAACTCGAACCGCGCGCCGTCGATGGCGGGGCGGAGGCGCTGGTAGCCGTTGAGGATTTCGCCGCCGCTGCTGGTCAACACCGCGCCGCCGAGGCGGGCGTAGGGTTGGAGCACGCCGCCGCCGGCGAGGGTCATGGTTTTGCCGAAGGTTTGGGTGGCGCGCAGTTGCAGGGCGTCCATGTCGGCGGCGGTGATGCCGGCGATGTGGTTTTTGGCGAAGATGCGCAGGTAGCTCAACTGGGCTTGCGGCTC
>JAITDF010000233.1 GCA_031282705.1 Opitutaceae bacterium
GGCGGTCTCGGCGAGACCGCCCTGCCAAAAGCCTGCCGACTGCGTAACATCAGTTTCTCAATAATCATGAATTAATTGAACGCCATCAGGACGGCGTCCCCATCTTCGCGCCCTTCGCATCCTTCGCGGTGAAAAAGAGTTTTTAAAGGCGCCCTTATGCCTGTGGCCGCGGGAAATTCCAAAATTTCCAAATCCTGAAAAATCCCAAATTCCGAAATCCAAACCCCCAAAAGGGGCGGCACGCGGGACGCGTGCGCTCCCAGAGGCGCGCGCCTCTTCACCCTTTGGCCACGCCGGGGCGGGCGTTTTCGGGGTTGCCCTTGACAGTGTCCCCGAAAGCCGTCTTTACGCAGGGCAGCCAAGCCATTTTCCCCATGAAAATCGTAAGCCTCAAGGATATCGCGGAGCGTGTCGGTGTGTCACGGATGACCGTATCGTGCGCGTTGCGGAACTCGCCGCGCGTGAGAAAGGAAACGGCGGCGCGCATCCGGGCGGTGGCCAGGCAGCTTGGTTACGCGCCCGATCCGAGGCTCGCCGCCGTCATGGCCGGCGTGCGCAACGCGAAGCGCAAAGCGGACGAGCCCATCGCGTGGCTCAATGCCAATCAGAATGCCCTCGCCTACCGCGATTACCCATGGCTCGCGCCCTACCGGCAGGGCGCCGCGGAGCGCTGCGCCGAGCTTGGTTACAAGCTCGATGAATTCTGGCTGCGCGAGGCCGGCATGACCGACCGGCGCATGTCGTCGATACTTGCCAGCCGCGGCATTCGCGGCGTGGTGGTGTGCCCGGCCGTGCTGCCGGACATCACGCATCTGCGCCTCGACTGGAAACAATTCGCCTGCGCCTCCTTCGAGACCGCCGTGCTCATCCCGCGCCTGCACCGCGTGGCGCCGGATTATCATTACAATATCCTGCTCGCGCTGAAAATGCTCCGCCGGCTCGGCCACCGGCGCATCGGGTTGTTTTTGCACCGGCAGGAGGAGCGGCGCTCGCACCACACCTATCTCGCGAGCTTCCGGTATTTCCAGTCAGGCATTCCTTCCGACGAGCACGTGGAGCCGTTGATCTACGATCCCTTTGACAAGGCGGCGCTGTTCAAGTGGCTCGATCGCGCGCGGCCCGACGTGGTGCTCGGGCACCACAGCAAACTCGTTTCCTGGATGGAAGAGTCGGGGCGGCGCGTGCCGGAGGACATCGGCGTGGCGCATCTTTCGCTTGATGGTGACTGCGAGGACTGGGCCGGCATCTGGCAGCACAAGCGCCGCATCGGCGCCCAGACCATCGAACTTTTGGTCTCGATGCTGCAAAACGGACGCTTCGACCTTCCCGACATCGCCTATGAAACCAATGTGCCGGGCGAGTGGCGGCACGGGAAAACCCTCCGCCGTCGTGACGCCCCAATCGTGCCCGGGCGCGACGCCGGTGACAAATATCGGCCAAAGCGCGCCGGCAAAGGCGCGGGAAGCTAAGCCGCACCGCGGCGAGACCGGCGCCCGGCATTTCTCCGTTTGGGACGGCGGGGTTGATAACAGGACCGTGCGGGGAGACACGCATTTTTGGGGGCAGTCTTATGTAAACGGACAAGCGTCTGCCATTATGCCGTGTCCGTTGCGAAAAATATTCACACGTTTCCCATCGAGGCCGCTTGGTCCGCCGCCTCAAACACTTTCATTTCCGTCCCTTTGGTCCTGAATCCCGTCGTCCGTTCTCCCTTCTCCGCAACCCAACCCGCAAGTTTTCCCGCGCCATCGTCTCCATGAAAACCACCGTCATCCTCCGTCCGCATCAGGGAATCGTCATGCTTTTTCTGGCCGCGTTCATCCCGCCGAGCCTGGCCGCGCCGGCCTCCGCGCCCGGCACCCTTTTGTGGAACGGCGACGCCCTCGCGCGGCACAAGGCCGCCTGGCGCGCCAGCCCCGATGACGGCGCCCCCGGCGCGCCGCGCGCCGCCCTGCCCGCCCTGCTCGATGAAGCCGGCGCCGCCCTCGCGCAACCGCCCCTGTCGGTCGTCACCGGCAAACGCCGGCCCGCCGCGAGCGGCGACCCTCACGACTACTTCAGCGTCTCCTACTACTCGTGGCCCAATCCGAACACCCCCGACGGTCTCCCCTATGTGTATCGCGACGGCGAAATCAACCACGACGGCGCCCACGACCGCGCCACCCTCGGCAAACTCCTCAAAACCCTGCGCCCCCTCGCCCTCGCCTGGCACTTCACCGACGACCCCCGCCACGCCGCCCACGCCGCCCGCCTGCTGCGCGCGTGGTTCCTCGACCCCGCCACCCGCATGAACCCGCACATGCGATACGCGCAAGCCATCCCCGGCAGCAACGACGGCAGGCCCCCCGGCATGATCGACGCCGTCGTCCTGCTTGAGATCGTTGACTGCATCCAGCTCCTCAAAAACTCCCCGCAACCGACCCCCGCCGACCACGCCGCGCTGAAAACATGGTTTTCGGAATTTCTCACTTGGTGTCTCGAAAGCGATTTCGGCCATGCGGAGGCCGCCAAGGGCAACAACCACGGCACTTGGTATTACGCGCAAACCGGTCTCTACGCCGCCTTCGCCGGGCGCGAGGACGAGATACGCCCCCTTTACGAAACCAGGCTCCTCCCGCTGATACGCAGCCAGATCGAGGCGGACGGGCGCCAGCCGCTTGAGCTTCGCCGGACACGGAGCATGCACTACAGCGCGTATAATCTCACCGCGTGGGCGCACATCGCCACGCTCGCCCGGCGCATGGGCTTGGATTACTGGAACCCGTCCCATCCCATCGGAGAACGCCTGCACGCGGCCCTGTCATACCTGGCCCGCCACTCGGATCCCGCGGTCAAATGGCCGCATCCCGAGATTCAGCCGCAACCCGAACGCAACCAGCTCCGCGCCCTGTTCCTGCGCGCAAACGCGGCGGCCCCCGCGTCCCTCTACGACAGCGCGCTTGCCGTCCTGCCCGACGACCCGCCCGAACAAAATTACATCAGGTTTGTTTATGGTTTCCCCGCGCCTTCGCCTGTTTGCCGGCAGGCATCCGCAAACCCGCGATAACCTCCGTCGGACATCGAAAAGGCCGGGCAAGCCGCAATCTTATGTAAGCATACAAGCGCCTGTCAAAGTGCCGCGTCCGCGGGCAATCCTCCATGCACTCTCCACCACGGCCCAGCCGTCCGGCGCCCGAAACCCAACCCGCCAAATCTTCCAAAACCACCGCCTCCATGAAAACCACCCTCATCTCCCGCCCGCATCAGGGAATCGCCATGCTTTTCCTATCCGCGCTCATCGCGCTGTGCCTGGCCGCGCCATCCGCCCGCGCGGCGCTCATCGCGTCGGACGACTTCGACAGTTATACACCGGGGACGTCACTTATCGGGCAGCCGGCCGGCGGCGCTGGCTGGGCCACCGCGTGGAGCACGGGGCATTCCGCCGCCGCCGTCCTCACTGTTTCCAACGATCCCGCCGACCGCATTACCCACACCCTCGACAACGGCGACGTGCTCGGCAGCAGCACCTCCGGCTCGGTGCTCGTCGTCTCCAGCACCGCCACCGCCTCCGTCGATTATGCGAATATGCTCCTTCGCAACTTCGAGACCGCTCCCGACACCGGCGCCGATGTTTTCCTGAGCTTCATCTTCAAGATAAAAAATCTCGCTTTGGCGGATGGCGAGCAGCTCACCACCAACGCCCTCACCGCATGGTTTGCCAGGGACGCCGGCGCCAGCGCAAAAGACACCGCCGGACTGGTCGGCCTCAACGGACGATTTGGCGCGGGATTCGATGCCACCAGAAGTTTCGTCACCGGCAACCTCAACAACGGGCAGACCTACTTTGCCGTCGTCAAATACACCGGTTGGGACGGCACCGCTTACCGTTCCTGCAAAGTCTGGCTCAACCCCTCGATCTCCGATGAAGCCACCACCGCCTCCGCCAAGACCGTCACACAGGAGGACTCCGCCAACGGCTCCAATGCCATGATCGGGCTCCGTGTCCGCACCTACAGCATCACCACGATAGACACCGCGAACTCCGCCGGGCGCTACCAAATCATCGACGCCATCCGCGTCGGCACGACATGGGCGGATGTCGTCGGCGTCCCCACCCCCGCCGCGCAGCCCGCCATCACCGGCATCACCAGCACGTCGTCACTCTCGGCTTTGCGCTATGGCGACCAGATAACAATCGCCGGAAGCAACTTTTCGGCGGCCACGGTGGTGACCATCGGCGGCGTCACCGCCACGGCGACACTGGACGCGGACACGCCGGACGCAAAAATGAGCGTCGCCATCCCCGCGGGCGCGGTGGGCGCGGAGCTGGAGGTCGTCGCCGCCAACGGCGACCTCACCGCCACCGCCGCGCAGAAAGTCACGATTCTGGCCCGCGCGCCGGCGGTGACAGCCATCACTCCCGTCACCGGACTGCATCCCGGCGACACCATCACCATCACCGGGGAAAACTTCAGCGTCGGCGCCGCCTCGGTGACGATCGGCGGACATGCCGCCACCGTGACGCCGGACGCGGACACGCCTGACACGAAACTGACGGCGGTCATCCCCGCCGACGCGGTGGGCGCCGCCCTCGAGGTCGTCGTCACCAACGCGCACGACACCGCCACCGCCGGGCAAACCCTCGCCGTCACCGCGCTGACCCCGGTCATAACCGGCATCACCCCCAACCCCGCCCGGCCTGGCGACACGCTCACCATCACCGGCGAAAACTTCATCAACCCCGTGGTGACCATCGGCGCTTATTCCGCCGGCGTGACTGCATCCACGGCCACGGGCATCACCGCCACCGTCCCGGCGGAAATCACGGCGGGGGATTACACGCTCACCGTCGCCACCGAGGCCGGCCAGGCCACCGGCCCGCTTGCCATCACCCTCGCGCCCACGGTGACATCGGTGTCTCCCGCGCAGGCGGCTTCGGGCGAACTGGTGACCCTGACCGGCAAATACCTGGGCGGGGCCACGGTCACCATCGGCGGAGTGCGCGCCATCGTGCACCAAGCCGGGAGCAGCGACACCGTCTTGAGAGTCTTCGTCCCCGACGACCCCGCCAACGGCGTCATCACCGTCAGCGCCGCCGACGGCTCCGCCACCGCCACCGTGGAGAACCAGTTTGAGGTCGGCGTCCCCGGCGTGCAGCTTGCCGCGGACGACTTTGAGAGCGACATCTATCCCCCGGACGGCGCGGAGACTTGGATAACCGGCAAGGACGGCGGCACCGGCTGGGGCGGTCCCTGGCTCGGCAAGGCCAACACGATCGAAGTCATCACCGGCGCGGACTCCATCACCCACACCTTGGACGACGGCACGGTGATCGGCGGCGGAAAAGCCCTCAAACTTGGCTCCAACCACGACAAGGCCCTCGCGCGCCCGCTCGGCCAGCCGGTCAGGGACGGGGGCGACGTGTTTCTCAGCTTCATCTTCAAAATCAAATCCAACGCCGGCGACGGCGAAATCGTCACCGGCAACGTTTTCAGTTCGTGGGCCGCCACGACGGACCTTGCCATCGCCTCCGGCTCCTACGACGCGGGCACGCTCGGCATCGTCGGCGTGAACGGAAGAGTCGCCGCGCGCGTAAGAACCCCGGATGCGGCAACCACGACCAACATCAACGCCACGCTCCTCTACGGTGAAACCTACTTCTGCGTCGTCAAATACGGCGGCTGGGACGGCACCCGCTACACGCAATGCCGGGTGTGGCTCAATCCGGGCGCGGGCGACGAGCACGCCACCGACACGGCCAAGGCAGTCACCGTCACCAAGGCCGGCAACGGAAGCACCGGCATGGGCGGCATCGGCGTGCGCACCTACGGCCTGGGCAGCGGCGCCTATCACATTATCGACGCCATTCGCGTGGGCACCTCGTGGTCGTCGGTCATCTCGGTGTCCAGGCCCATCGTCGCGGAAATCAGCCCGCTCGACACGCATCCCGGCGAGATCGTCACCCTCGGCGGCGGCGGTTTTTCCGGCCTGCAAGCGGCGGCCATCGGCGGGCATGACGCCGAAATCGTCTCCGTCACCAACGCCACCATAAGGCTGCGCGTCCCGGTCGAAGCCGTGGGGCCGGACCAGGAAATCACCCTCACCACCGGCGGCGGCACGGTGGCTCTGGCGGAGCGGCTGAACGTCGCCTTCGCGCCGCCCCGCGTGGACGCCATCTCTTTCGCCGGCGCCACCGTGGCCCGCAACCAGACGATCACCATCAGCGGACTTCATTTCACCGGATTGCAGGAAGTGCGGATCGCCGGCATCGCGGTCACGCCCGTGACTCCGCCCACCAACGAGGAAATCAGGGTCAAGGTGCCCGCGGACGCGCCCGCCGGCCCCGCCGACGTTTCAGTGACCACCGACGGCGGCGCCTTCACCCAGGCGGGCGTCTTCACCGTCGATCCGGCGCTGTTCCCTCCGATTGTGGTGGCGGGCGCGCAAGTATCCGAGGACACGCTGAAGCCGGGCGATCTCGTCACCATCAAGGGTGACAATTTCACCGCGCCGGCCACGGTCAGGATCAATGGCATCGCGGCCGGGATAGTCAGCATCGCCGACGGCGAAATCGTCGCGGTGATCCCCGAGGGCGCGGCTGTTGACGGCGCGACCGAGGTCAGCGTCGAAACCGGCGGCGGCACGGCCTCCGTGTCCAACGCCTGGGTGTTCTCGACCCTGCCGGTGCTCACCCGTGACGCCCCGGAACGGCAGCTCGCGGTGAACGGCTCCGCTCGGCGCGTGGACCTTGTCGCCACGGCCACGGCCACGCCGGACCTCGCCATCCAGTGGCAGTATTGCCACCCGCAAACCGGTGTCTGGCTGTCGGTGACTGGCGCGGAAAACTCCGGTGTCACCACGGGCACGCTGCGGCTGGGGCCGTCCGGCAAGGATGGCTGGCGGCTCCGCTGCGCCTTCACCACGCGCCTCGGCAGGGTTTGCAGCCAGCCCGTGGACTTGAAGGTTATGGACGACCTCATTCCCGCGCCGTCCGGCCTGGCCGTGGGCACAGGCCCGGATTTCACGATTTTTGTCTCCGACACGACGCGGCACGTGATCCAGACAATCCCGGCCAGCGGTTCCATCGCACTCCTCGCCGGGCAGTCCGGAACCTCCGGCGGCCTCGACGGCGCCGGTGCCGGGGCCCAATTCAACAAACCCCGCGGCCTCACGCTCGACAGCGCGGGCATGCTTCTCGTGGCCGACTCCGGCAACCACGCGCTGCGCGCCGTCACTTCCGGCGGGGCGGTCGCCACCGTGGGCACGGGCGTCGATGCCGTCTTCGCCGCGCCCGGCGGCCTCGCGGCGCTTGATGCCGCCGGCGGCGCGGCCTACATCGCCGACACCGGCAATCACCTCGTGAAAAAAATGCTCCCCTCGGGCGAGGTGGGCATCGTCGCCGGCTCCGGAAGTCCCGGTGCCGCCAACGGCTCCCTGTTCCTGTCCGCGTTCAACTCCCCAGCCAGCGTGGCGGTGGACGCGAGCGGCGGCTACGTTTACGTCGCCGACACCCAGAACCACGTCATCCGCCTCATCGACCTGACGGCGGGCGCCGTGAGCACCTTCGCCGGGCAACCGGGCCAGGCCGGGCGTGACGACGGCGACGCGGCCCTGGCGAAATTCAACCAGCCCGGCGACCTCGTGGTGGATGACGCGGGCGACGTTTACGTGGCCGACACCGGCAATTCCCTCATCCGCGTCATCACCACCGACGCGAGCCGCAACCGGGTCGTGCTCACGCTGGCGGGCGACATCACGGGCTTCAAGGACGGCGCCGGCGCCGACGCCTGGTTCGACAAACCCTCCGCCATCGCCCTGAAAGGCGGCGACCTCTACGTGGCCGACACCGGCAACGGCGTCATCCGCCGCATCGCGTCCGACGAAGCCGCGACCGTGACAACGGTGGAAGTGCATGGCGCGGCGGTCGCAGTCCCGCCGCCGGACAACGCCCCGCGCGGTTTCACCGACAACGGCGGCAAAGGCGGCGGCGGCGGCGCGCCCTCGCCCTGGCTCCTTGCCGCCTTGTTCGCGCTCGCCGCCCTGCGCCCGCGCCGCCGTCAATAAGCCGGAACCGGACTTCAGGGAGGATCTAAAAATTAACCGCGAAGGGCGCGAAGAACGCGAAGACCGAAAAGGCAAAAATCACAGGAATCCAAGGCGCTTTGAAAAATCAAAAAACATCAGTGATTTCATTAAAAAGTTCACACGAAACCAAAGCAGGGCAAGCGGGACGCCTACCCTTGGCCGGGGCTGAAACGCGCCGCCCCTCCGGGGCTGACCGCCGCTGCTCCGAGGCGTCACTGTCTCATCGGAAAATAGCGACGAACCCGAAAAATAATACAATCATAACATGACCGCCACCCTCCTCCGCCCAAGTCCGCGCGCGATCCGCTCTGGATTGTCCGCCCTTGCGCTTGCGCTTGCCGCCGCCGCGCCCGCCGGCGCTGAGAAATACGTCCACAAGCCCGGTCCCGACTGGGCGCCGTATGCGCACTCGGTGGAGATCGCGCCCGGCGGCGTGTTTGATTATTCGGCGAACCTCGATGCGCCCGCCGGCAAACACGGCGCGCTGCGCGCCACGC
>JAITDF010000292.1 GCA_031282705.1 Opitutaceae bacterium
TTGTCGTCGGCGCCGGGCTCGGGGACGGTGAAGAGGCGGTCGTAGAGGCGCACCTCGGCGTCGATGGCGTCGCGCGCGCTCACCCAGTGGATGGCGCCCTTGACCTTGCGTCCGGCGTCCGGCTGGCCGGCGCGGGTGGCGAGGTCGGCGGTGCAGCGCAGTTCGGTGATGTGGCCCGCGGCGTCCTTCACGATTTCGTCGAGCTTGATGATGCAGGCGTATTTGAGGCGGACTTCGCCGCCGGGCTTGAGGCGGTGGTATTTCGGCGGGGGAACCTCGGCGAAGTCGCCGGCCTCGATGTAAACCTCGCGGGTGAGCGCGAGGGGGCGGTCGCCGGCACCGGCATCGGCGGGGTGGTTCGGGGCGATGCAGGAAACGGTTTCGTTTTCGGCGATGTTGACGAGAGTGAGCTTGAGGGGGCGGAGCACGGCGAGGCGGCGGAGGGCGGTGCGGTTGAGCTCGTCGCGGATCGCGTTTTCGTAAACGGACAGCTCGGTGACGCCGTCGTATTTGGTGACGCCGACGCCGCGCGCGAAGTTGCGGACGGCGGCGGCGGGCACGCCGCGGCGGCGGATGCCGCTGAGCGTGGGCATGCGGGGGTCGTCCCAGCCGCCGACGATTTTTTCCCGCACGAGGCGCAGGAGGCGGCGTTTGCTGAAGAGGGTGTAGGCGAGGTTGAGTTTCGCGAATTCGTATTGGCGCGGGAGCGGGCGCGGCAGTTCGAGCGCCTCCAGAATCCAGTCGTAGAGCGGCCGGTGGGGGACGAACTCAAGCGTGCAGATCGAGTGCGTGACGCCTTCGTTGTAGTCGGAGAGGCAGTGCGCGTAGTCGTAAAGCGGATACACGCACCAGCCGCCGCCGGCGTGGTGGTGGGCGGTGTGGCGGATGCGGTAGAGGAGCGGGTCGCGGAGCCAGACGTTGGGCGAGGCCATGTCGATTTTCGCGCGGAGGGTGCGGGCGCCGTCGGGGAACTCGCCGGCGCGCATGCGGCGGAAGAGGTCGAGGTTTTCCGCGATCGCGCGGTCGCGCCAGGGGCTGGGGCGGCCGGGCTGGTCGGGGGCGCCGCGGTAGGCGTCGGTTTCCTCGGGGGAGAGGTCGCAGACGTAGGCTTTGCCTTTGAGGATGAGCTGCTCGGCGTAGGCGTGGAGGGCGTCGAAGTAGTCGGAGGCGAAAAAGGGCGCGGTGGCGGTGCCGGCGGCGACGGCGGCGGATTCGGTGCCGGCGCCGGCGGGCGCGGGGGCGGCGTAGTAATCGGGCGTGGCGGCGCCAGGGCCGGCGGGGCCGCCGGTGCCGCGGTCGGTGCGGGCGGGCTTGGCGCCGGCGGGGGCGAGCCCGAGGATGTGGCCGGCCCAGCCGTCGATGAGCCAGCGGACGTCGGCGGTGATGGATTCGACGTATTCAAGCTCCTCCTTTGCGGGGTTGGTGTCGTCCATGCGGAGGTTGCAGCGTCCGTTGTTTTCGAGGGCGATGCCGAAGTTCAGGCAGATGGATTTGGCGTGGCCGAGGTGGAGGTAGCCGTTGGGTTCGGGCGGGAAGCGGGTGACGATCCGGGTGTGCCGGCCTTCGGCGAGGTCCCGCGCGACGATGTCGCGGATGAAATCGCCCGGCGCGGGCGCGTCGGAGGCGTCGGCGGAGGAACTGGCCGGATGGCTGGCGTGGGAGTCGGCGGACATGACGGGACAGCCAAGCAAAACGAAACATCAAAGTAAAGCCGCGCACACGCCGCGCCCTTCGCCAGATTTCCCGAGGGATTCGGGCTGGCGGCGCGTATTACCTCGTCGCATGAAAACATCCATCACGCCCGCACTCGCCGCTTTGTTCCTCGCCGCCGCGCCCGCCGGTTTCGCCGCCGCCGCCGAAGGCGTCCCGGCCGATTATCCGCTCGGCACCTGCATCGTCCTCGACAGCAAACTCGGCGCGATGGGCAAGCCCTACGCGCACATCCACAAGGCCGAGGGCCGGCCCGGCCGCACGGTCTATTTCTGCTGCAAGGGCTGCCTGCCCGCCTTTGAAAAAGAGCCGGCGAAATACCTCAAGAAACTGGACGGGGCGAAGAAATAGCCCGCCCCTCCCAATCGTTCTCGTTCTCTTACTCGTTCTCGTTCTCGAAACGTTCCGAAATGCCCCGAAGCGCATAAGAGAGAACGAGAACGAGTAAGAGAACGAGAACGATTAATAAATCCACCGCCACCGCCCGCCGCCACCGCCATGTCCGCCACCGCCAAAACCGCCGCCCTCGTCCTGCTCACCGCCCTCGCCTCCGGCGCCGCGGGCTATCTCATCGCCGTCAAAACCACCGCCGCGCGCCACGCCGGCGACGGTGCCGCCTCCGGCGCCGGCGGCGCGCGCAAGGTCAAGTTCTACCAGTCGCCGATGCACCCGTGGATCAAGTCCGACCGGCCCGGCAAATGCACCATCTGCGGCATGGACCTCGCCCCTGTTTACGAGGGCGAGGAAGGCTTCGGCGCCGACGGCGGCGGCCTCGTCACGCTCACGCCCGCGGCCGCCGCGGTCATCGGCGTGGAAACCTCGCCCGTCACGCGCGGCCCGCTCGCGCGCACGCTGCGCGTCACCGGCGTGCTCGACGAGGACGAGACCCTCCACCGCGTGCTCAGCGCGCAATTGCCCGGCCGCATCGAGAAACTCCACATCAACACCATCGGCGCCGCCGTCGAGCCCGGCGCCCCGCTCGTCACGCTCTACAGCCCCGAGATGCTCAGCGCGCAGCGCCAGTATGCCGAGCGCCTGCGCGCCGGCTCCATCGCGTTCACCGCCTCGGAACTGGCCGACGCCCGCGAACGCCTCCTGTCCCTCGGCCTCGCCGGGCCCGATGTCGCCGCCCTCGAACGCAGCCTGCAACCCTCGGCCACCTTCACGCTGCGCGCCCCCGCCGCCGGCACCGTCATCACCCGCCACGCCTACGAAGGCCAGTGGGTGCAGACCAACGACCAGCTCTTTGAAACCGGCGACTTCTCGCACCTCTGGTTCGTGTTCGACGCCTACGAGACCGACCTGCCCTGGCTGCGCGCCGGCCTGCCCGTCGATGTTTCCACGCCCTCGCTGCCTGGCGAAATCCTCACCGCGCCCATCGACTTCATCGACCCCAACCTCGACCCCGCCACCCGCGTCGCCCGCGTGCGCGTCGTCCTCGACAACACCGCCCGCCGCCTCCGCCACCGCCAGACCGCCTACGGCCTCGTGCGCCTCGCCTCGCCCGACACCCTCCTCGTGCCGCGCTCCGCGGTGCTCTTCACCCGCGCCGAACCCCTCGTTTACCTCGACAAAACCGCCGGCGCCTACGAACCCCGCCCCGTGAAACTCGGCACCGCGGGCGACACCCACTACGCCGTCCTCGCCGGCCTGCGCGAAGGCGACCGCGTCGTCACCCAGGGCGCGCTCCTCATCGACGGCCAGGCCCAGCTTGCGCAGAGCGCCAGTGCCGGCGAAGCCGATGCGGCCGGCGCGGCTGGCGGGGCCGATGGAGCCGGCGGCGGCGGCAAATCCCAAATTCCAAATCCCAAATCCCAAAAAAATTCCAAAGAACCAAATTCCAAAGACGCCGGCGGCGGCGCGCACGCCGCGCATGCCACGCACGCCTCCGATTCCGCCGCCGCCGCCACCCACGCTGCCGGCGCGGCGGCGCCCCCAATCGAAAATCCAAAATCGAAAATCGAAAATCCCCAATCCCTCCGCCCGCTCGTCCTTGCCGCCGCCGACGCCGCCGACGCGCTAGCCGCCGACGACCTTGCCCGCTACCAGCGGCTCCTGCCCGCGCTCCACGCCGCGCTCGCCGCCTGCCTCGACACCGCGCCCGGCGCGAAAAACACCCCCCTCGCCCGCTTCGCCGCCGGCCCGGACTCCGGCCTGAAACCCGGCCCCGCCCTCGCCGACGCCCGCGCCGCCTACGAGCCGTTCAGCACCGCGCTGGCCGACCTCGCCCGCGCCGCGCACCTGCACCACGGCGGCCTGGTCGTCATTTACCAGTGCCCGATGACCCCCGTCCTCGGCACCGGCCGCTGGGTGCAGCGCCCCGAGCCCCCCGGCCTCCGCAACCCCTTCTTCGGTTCCGCCATGCTCGAATGCGGGGAGGAAGTAAAGTGATTTTCGATTCTCGATTCTCGATTTGGCAGGCATGTCGCTTCGCTCGGAACGATTGGAGGATCTTCCGCTCCTGTTTGCAAATGGTCCGTCCGCACCCAATCCAAAATCGAGCGATGAAAATCAGGAAAACGCCCTCGCGCCCCGTCGCCGGCGCGGCAGCGCCCAATCGTTCCGGGCGAAGCGACATGCCTGCCAAATCGAGAATCGAAAATCGAAAATCCCCGCCATGATCTCCCGCCTAATCACCTGGTCGCTCGACAACCGCTTCCTCGTCATCGCCGCCTTCATCGGCATGTGCGCGTGGGGCGTGCACGCGCTGCGCACCGTGCCCATCGACGCCATCCCCGACCTCTCGGAAAACCAGGTCATCGTTTACGCCGACTGGCCCGGACGCTCCCCGCAGGAAGTCGAGGACCAGATCACCTACCCGCTCTCCGTCTCGCTCCAAGGCCTCGCCGGCGTCCGCACCGTGCGCGCCACCTCGATGTTCGGCTTCGCCTTCCTCACCGTCATCTTCGACGACGACATCGAAAACTACTTCGCCCGCACCCGCGTCCTCGAACGCCTGAACTCCCTCGGCGACATCCTCCCCGAAAACGTCGCCGCCCGCCTCGGCCCCGACGCCACCGGCCTCGGCTGGGTTTACCAATATTACCTGAAAACAGACCCCGCCGCCGCCGCTTCCGGTGCCACCGCCACCGCCACCCCCACCTCCTCCGCCGCCACCGCCGCCGCCCCGCACGACCTCGGCTCCCTGCGCGCGCTCCAGGACACCGTCATCCGCTACCAGCTCGCCTCCGTGCCCGGCGTCGCCGAAGTCGGCGGCATCGGCGGCTTCGTGCGCCAGTACCAAGTCGAAGTCTCCTCGCTCAAACTCCGCCAATACAACATCGCCCTCGGCGAAATCATGGACGCCCTCGCCGCCTCCAACCTCAACGTCGGCGGCAAGACCATCGAGGAAAACGGCGCCGAGTTCATCGTGCGCGGCGTCGGCCTCATCACCGGCGCCGCCGACATCGAGGCCGTCCCCCTCGCCGCCCGCGCCGGCACCCCGCTCTACCTGCGCGACATCGCCCGCGTCGAAATCGGCGGCGAATTCCGCCGCGGCACCCTCGACATCGACGGCCGCGAAGTCGTCGGCGGCATCGTCGTCATGCGCTACGGCGAAAACGCCTACCAGGTCATCCGCGACATCAAAGCCCGCATCGCCGGCATCACCCCCGGCCTCCCCGCCGGCGTCACCATCGCCCCCTTCTACGACCGCAGCGACCTCATCGAACGCGCCATCGACACCCTCAAGCACGCCCTCCTCGAAGAAATCCTCCTCGTCACCCTCGCGCACATCCTCTTCCTCTTCCACTTCCGCAGCATCCTCATCGTCACCCTCCCCCTGCCCGCCTCCATCCTCATCTCCTTTATCCTGATGCGGCAGTTCGGCATCCCCTCGCACATCATGTCGCTCACCGGCATCGCCATCTCCATCGGCGTGCTCGTGGACGCCGGCATCGTGATGACCGAAAACGTCATCCGCCATTGCGAACGCGCCTTGGAGGAAAAACAAAAAGCCTGCCGCCCCCGCGCGCCGCGCGCCGGGCCCCCCCCCCGCGCCGCCGCCCCCGCCCCCGGGGCGCCGCCCCCGCCCCC
>JAITDF010000296.1 GCA_031282705.1 Opitutaceae bacterium
CCTCCTCCGGCGGAGACGCTGGCGACGCCACCACCCACACGCACACCGCCACGTTTGGCATCCGCGACATCCGCGTCGCCGGCGCGCGTTTTCTCCTCAACGGCGAGCCTGTCTATCTCGCCGGCGCCAACCGCGCCCGCGGCCATCCGCGGCTTGGCGGCATCAGCACCCCGGAGCTTGCCGCCGGCGACCTCCAGCTCATGAAGGACGCCGGCCTGCGCTTCGCGCGCCTCCAGCATCAGCCCGTAAACCGGCACGTCCTCGACTGGGCCGATCGCAACGGCATGCTCATCATCGTCGAGTATCCCATCTGGGGCCTGACGGCGCCCGACCTCGAAAACCCCGCCAAGCGCGAACGCTACCGCGCCGGCATGGCGGCGCTCATGCGCGAGTCATGGAATCACCCCTCGGTCGCCGGCTGGAGCGTCGGCAACGAATACGAGTCGTGGGAGCCCGCCGGTGTGGCTTGGACAAAAGACATGAGCGCCTTTGTAAAGGGCCTCGACTCCACGCGCCCCGTGAGTTTCGCCGCGCTCGGCCGCGCCCTGCGCATCCTCAAGGAAAACAAGAAACCCGAGGCGCAAAGCCTGCACTACGTCGATTTCATCTGCGCCAACATTTATTTCCCGCCGGGGCAAGTGCCCGGCTTTCTCGACCGCGTGCATGAATACTGGCCGGACAAGCCCGTGCTCATCACCGAATTCGGCCTGCGCGCCGACCGCGTGAAGGACGAGCAGGAACGCCTCGACCACTTCGACCGGATGTTCGCCCTGGTCCGCGAACGCCCGTGGATCTGCGGCCTTTCATACTGGTCGTTCAATGATTATCCCAGCCGCTATCCCGGCACCGGCGCCGACGGCCACCGCCGCTGGGGCCTCGTGGACGAAAACCGCCGGCCCCGCGCCCTTTATAAACACGTCGCCGCCGAGATGAAAAAAAGCGACTGGCCGAAGCCCGGCCAGCGCTAACCCTTCGTTCGCATCCCCGTCCTTCTCTTTATTCTTTATCTTTCCTCTTTCTCTTCATTCGCACCGTTCACGCATCGGAAAAGAGAAAGAGAAAGAGGAAAGATAAAGAATAAAGAGAAGGACGGGGAGGCGCCTGGCGTCCGCCCACTGCAGCGCGTCTTTATTGTATTATTAATTCCGTCTTATATTACTGATGTTACGCGGCGGCCAGTTTTGGTAGGGCGGTCTCGCCGAGACCGCCCTGCCAAAAAACCTCTCCTGCGTAACATCAGTTATATTATTAATTCCATCTTATATTACTAATTCCATCTCCCCATGCACTGCCCGGCCCCCGCCGTCACCGGCTCGCTCCTCGCGCTTTGCCTTTTGTTTCACGCATCCGCCCCGGCGGATGTGACGCCCGCCCCGTCCGCGCCATTAACCGAGCCCTTCATCCTCGTCTTCGCCGACGAATTTAATGACGGACGCCTCGACGAAACCGTGTGGACCTCCCAATCCTACGAGACCGCCGTGAAAAACGACACCGCGCGCGGCCCCGGCAACCTCGAAGTCCGCGACGGCGAACTCCTGCTCCACGTGCGCAAGGAGGCGCGCGCAATCCGCGGCCGCGCGACCCCGGCCAAGTGGACCTCCGGCTATGTTTACACCCGGGAGCCCGTCGGCACGAATGTATATGTCGAGGCCCGCCTCAAATCCGGCCAGTGCCCCGGCGTCAACAACGCCTTCTGGCTCGCGGCCATTTCCGCGCCCGGCGAGGGCGGCATCCGCGACCGCTACGAAATCGACATCGTGGAGGCGCGCAAAGACCTGCGCGTGCCCGACGCCCCCGGCGCGCTCAACGGCCACGGCCACCTCGCCTGGCACGACTGGAAAACCTTCGCCTACGCCAAAAACGCCGCGGGCGGCCGCGACCACGTCGCCCAAGGCCGGAACGTGCCGCACACCTTCGGCGACTATCACGTCTGGGGCCTCTGGCTGGGCGAGGACGAACAGATTTATTATCTGGACGGACGCGAAGTCTGGCGCGGCAGCCGGCACCCGCGCTATCAGGACCAGTGGCGCACCGGCACCGGCAAATTCAAACAATGGTTTCCCGACCGCGAAAAGGAAGCCTACGGCCGCTTCGGCCAGGATGACTGGAATTACCTCGGCGGTTACACCGGCGACAAACTCAACATCATTTTCTCCAATCTCCCCTGGGGCGAAAAATGGACGCCGCTCGGCGACGAGGCGGACGGCACCTTCATGGCGGTCGATTACGTGCGCGTCTATAAACCCGCGCGCCTCGTCACCAAAACACCCGCGCAACTGACCCGGCTCGCGCCGGACGCCGGCGGCCTCCTCCTGCTTCCGGCGCGCGCCGCCCAAACCATCCCGCTCGCCGCCCCCGTCCCGCTCGGCGACGGCCGGCCCGCCTACTTCAGCCTCATCCTGCGCAAATCCGCCGGGGCCGCCCCGCGCCTGACCTGGCTCGACGCCGGCGAAAACCCGGTCGCGTCCGCCGGCATCGACGCCGCCGGACACCTCGCCGCCGCGCTCGGCGACGGCGCGCCCGCGGGCACGCAAACCGCATGGCCCGCGCGCGAGCAAAAGACGCCGCCTGTCCGCGACGACGCCGATTATCTCCTCGTCGCGCGGCTCACGCCCGCCCGCGCCGGCGGCCATCCGGCCATCAGCCTCTGCGTCTTCCCGCTCGACCGTCCGCTCCCGAAGGACGAACCCTTTTTCCACGCCAGCATCACCGCGGACGGCGACACCAGCCTGAACAACCACTGGCACCTCAACCAAAAACGCCCTCTCCCCGCCCATGCGCGCGCGACCAGCGTCCGCGTCGTAAACGCCTCCGGCTCCGGCCGCGTCCAAGCCGCCGTCTTCCGCGCCGGCCCCGGCTTCCCAAGCGTGCTGCCATAGCGGCTCCACCGGCATAACAAGTCTTGGAGTCCGGCGCTATTTTGAATGAATTTCACATCGCTCCGCCGCGAAGCGGAGACATGGGTTGACATTTTCAGCCTCGAAGAAGCGCAACGTTTCGCGCCCGGAGGGGCGGCGTCGGTCAGTCCCGTCCCGTAGGGGCATGATATTGGCAGCACGGCGTTTCAACGCCGTGTTTGGGTTTTGCACAAAACCGCGTCTCGTAGGGACGCAACCGGACGGTTGCATCCCCACGGGACGCGGGTATCGCGGGGAGTGGTCACGGGGCTGAAGCCCCGTGCGACCACTATCATGCCCCTACGGGGCTATCCAAAAATCCTGCATGGCTTGTCCAAGCAGGCCGTGCTGCCAATATCATGCCCCTACGGGACGGGACTGGCCGACGACGACGCCGCCGTTCCGGGCGCGAAACGTTGCGCTTCTTCGAGGCTGAAAATGTCAACCCATGTCTCCGCTTCGCGGCGGAGCGATGTGAAATTCATTCAAAATAGCGCCGGACTCCAAGAC
>JAITDF010000350.1 GCA_031282705.1 Opitutaceae bacterium
GGTCAACCTTGTGCTCACCTACCACACCGACGTGCCGGTGGCGGTGCTCGTGCCCGAGCCGGTGCAGACGGATTCGCCGCGAAACCTGCGCGCCGGCCAGCGTTTCACCGGCGAATACCGCCTCGTCAACAAGGGGCTGATCAAGGCGGAGCAACTGGCCGTCCCGCCGGTGGTGGAAAACGAGTGGCTGCGCCTTGAGATCGGGCCGTTTTTAAGGGCCGTTTTTAAGGGACAGGTTAAAAATGAAAGCCATTTTTAAGAGCCATTTTTAAGGGACAGGTTAAAAATGCATTGGGAAACCTTTTTTAAGAAACAGGCAAATAACGACTCGCCAATGGTGTCCCCGGTATTTCAGCATTCTTTTGCCGTGATGCGCCGCCTTGCCCAACTTGTTTTGCTGCTCATGCCGGGCAGCTTTTGCCTAGCTTGGCGGAGGCGCGGACGGGAGCCGACTGCGCTTTGGTCAGAGAACAGCCGAAGAAGAGCCGAAGGGGCTAGTATATAGTCATCCTTTAAATGTCGTAAAATCGGGAAATCCCCGGGGGAAACCGCCTGACTATTGAAGATTGACTGAACACCGGCCCCTTCGGCTTGCTCCCAGTGCGCAGATGGATGCTCCCGCGAACCGCGAACGACATGATATCAACCAGTCCCAAAATATCCGCAGGCACCCAGGTGGTCGTTCATCAGGAAGTCCGTGGCAGCAACGGCGCGGCGGTTCATCCACGAGGCGCGGTCGGTGTCGTCGCCCGCACCCCGGCGGGCACGGAGGTCAATTATTTGATCCGTTTCGCCGACGGTTTTGAAACCTCGCTCGAACGCTCCCGCTTCGAGGTGCTCAAACATTTCAAAGACCGCCTGCCCGCGCCTGAACCCGATGCGCCTGAAGATTTCAAACTGGAGGACTGCGTGATCTATCGGTGCACCGTCGGCTCGCGTGCCTACGGTTTGGATACGGAGACATCGGACACCGACCTGCGCGGGATTTATCAGGCTCCGCCGGAGATGCAGTGGTCGCTGTTCGGGGCGCCGGAGCAGTTCGAGGACAACGAAGCCCAGACCTGTTACTGGGAGTTGCAAAAGTTTCTGGTGATGGCCCTCAAGGCCAACCCCAACGTGCTGGAATGCCTGTATTCTCCGCTGGTCGATAAAACCACGGAAACCGGCGCCCGCCTGCTCTCCATCCGGGAGGGTTTTCTTTCGCAGATGATTTTCCAGACCTTCAACGGCTACGCGCTCAGCCAGTTCAGAAAGTTGGAGCAGGACCTGCGCAGCCAGGGCGAAATCCGCTGGAAACACGCGATGCATCTGCTGCGACTGCTGCTCGCGGGGGCCGCCGCCCTGCGCGAACACCGCGTGCCCGTCCGCGTGGAAACCCACCGCGACCGGCTTCTCGCCGTGAAGCGCGGCGAGGTTTCCTGGGCCGAGATCAACGCGTGGCGTGGCGAACTCCACCGGGATTTTGAAACCGCCCTCCGCCAAACCCGGCTGCCCGAACGGCCGGACTACGAAAAGGCAAACACATTTCTCATCGAGGCGCGCCGCTCGCGGATTCACTCCGGTGCCATCCGGCCATGAACATCGATCCCCGTCTGCATCAGATCGTCGCCGCCCAGCCCCACCCCCTGCTTTTCGCCACGATCAGCGGCGCGCATCTTTACGGATTTCCCTCGCCCGACTCCGACTTCGATCTGCGCGGCGCGCACGTGCTGCCCCTGGCCAAAATCGCCGGGCTCGACGTGGACGATGAAACCATTGAAGACGCCCGCGTCATCAATGGCCTCGACATGGACATCGTCAGCCACGATGTGAAAAAATTCATGCACCTGCTCCTCAAAAAAAACGGCTATGTGCTGGAGCAGCTTTATTCACCGCTGATTGTTCAAACCACCCCGGAGCATGCCGAGCTCAAGTCGATCGCGCGCGGCTGCATCACCCGGCATCACTCGCATCACTATTTTGGTTTCGCGGAAACGCAGTGGAAACTTTTTCTCAAGGAGTCGCCCCGTCGTGTAAAACCGCTGCTCTACGTTTATCGCGTGCTGCTCACCGGCATCTGGCTCATGCGGACCGGACAGGTGGAAGCCAGCCTCGTCACCTTGAACGAAATCTTCCGCCTTCCCTGTCTGCCCGAACTCATCGCGCGAAAACTGGGTGGAGCCGAGCAGGCAACGTTGGAGGATGGCGATGTCGCTTTTCACGAAGCGGAATATCAGCGGCTGCGGCGCGAACTCCAGTCCGCGCATGACGCCAGTTCGCTGATCGAATCGCCCGGTGACGAAACACGAAACAATCTGAACGATCTATTGGTGCGGGTGCGACTGGCGGAAAGGGTGAATGCAGCCTGACTCCGTCGTCCTCATTCCTCTTTCTCTTTATTCTTTCTCTTTCCTCTTTCTCTCTATTCTTCCTTCTCTCTCGTTTCCCTTTATTCCCCCTTTTTTCTTTCTTTTTCTCTTTTTCTCCCTGCCTGTGCCTGACGATAGAATAAAGAATAAAGAGAAAGAATAACGAGAACGAGGAACGAGAACGAATGATTCCAGCGGGGGCGGGGGGGATGCCGCCGCCTGCTACATCGCCACCTCCGTGAAGCGCGATTCGCGGATCACGATGATTTTGATGGTGCTCGGGTATTGCAGCTCCTCCTCGATGCGCCGGCGCAGCGCCTTGGCCAGCTCGCGCGCCTGCTCGTCGGTGACGTGTTGCGGCGAGACCACCACGCGGATTTCGCGGCCGGCCTGGATGGCGTAGGCTTGCTGCACGCCCGCAAGCTCGACGGCGAGTTTTTCGAGGCGGTCGAGCCGCTGGATGAAACTCGTCATCGCCTCGGCGCGGGCGCCGGGGCGGATGGCGGAAATCGTGTCGGCCAGGATCACCAGCCCCGCGTAAAGCGTCTCCGGCTTCACCTCCTCGTGGTGCGCGGCGATGGCGTTGACCACGATCGGCGTCTCGCCGTGGCGTTTCACGAAATCCGCGCCGATGCCCGCGTGGCTGCCCTCGTATTCGCCATCGACGGCCTTGCCGATGTCGTGCAGGAGGCCGGCGCGTTTCGCGAGGTTGGGGTCGAGGCCGAGCTCGCTCGCGATCATCGAGCAGAGGAAGCCGGCCTCGATGGAGTGGTCGAGGACGTTTTGCGTGTAGGAGAAGCGGTATTTCAGTTTGCCCAGCAGCTCGATGATGTCCGGGTGCAGGCCGTTGATGCCGAGGCGTTGCACGGCGTCCTCGCCGGCCTGCTGCACGTTCAAGTCCACTTCCTCGGCGGCGCGGAAGACGGCTTCCTCGATGCTCGCGGGGTGGATGCGCCCGTCCTTCACGAGGCTCTCAAGCGCGATGCGGGCGATCTCGCGGCGCACCGGGTCGAAGGACGAGATCAGCACCATCTGCGGCGTCTCGTCGATGAGGAGCGTCACGCCGGTGGCGGCCTCGAACGCCTTGATGTTGCGCCCTTCGCGCCCGATGATGCGCCCCTTCATCTCCTCGTTGGGCAATTGCACGATGGTGGCTGTGATGTCGGTGTTGGGGCGCGACGCGAGGCGCTGCATGGTGGTGATGAGCACGCGGCGCGCCTCCGTCAGCAAATCCTGCTCCGAGCGCTCCAGCATCTCGCGCTTCAGGGCGCGCAGCTCGTCCTGGCACTCCAGCGTCACCTCGTCGCGCAACGCCTGCCGGATTTCGTCGGGGTTCATCTGCGACATGCCCTCGATGCGCTGGCGCATGGTGTTCGAGAGTTCGCGGATGGCGTCGCGCGCCTGCTGCGTGGCGGCGGTCTCGCGGGCGAGGCGGTCCTGTTTTTGTTCGAGCTGGTAGTCGAGCAGCGCGAGCGATTCCTCGTGCGCGCGGATTTCGCGCAGCTTGATGTCGGTCTCGATTTCGCGCCGGTCAAACTCCCGGTTCAGCTCCGCGCGCCTGTCCTTGATTTCCTCCTCCGCCTTCTGGCGGATTTCGTTTGCCGCCACCGCCGCCTCCCGTCTCGCCACCTCCAGCAACTGGTCCGCCTGCTGCGCCGCCGCCCGGCGGAAATAGCGCGTGATCAGCCATGCAATCACCATGCCCAGAAGCACGCCGACAATGATCGCCAGGGCGAAAAACCACATCGGTTCCATGTCGCCCCGTGCCGCGATAAACGCAAAGTCGGCTGTCACGCTGGCAGAGTTCAATGCGGGCGACGCTAGGGGCCGGGCGGGAAAACTCAATTCTTTTTGAACGTGTTTGAACGCGCCGCGGCTTTTGCGCGTCACCATCCCGCGCCCGGGCCCGCGGCCAGGCCAGCGCCGCCACCTCCTCAAGCCGTTTCCAAGCGGCGGCCTCCCCGTCGGCAGCCCCGGTTTGCACCGTCACATAAGCCCACCGGTCCGCGCGCAGCCGCAGCAGCCGGTCGCGCATCCCGCGCAAAATCATGCGCCAGTGCGCGGGCTCGGTGACGCCGTCCCCCGCGAACCAATACGCGAGCAGCGCCACCGCCGTCCCCCGCCGCCCGTCCGCGCGGGTGAATTCGCGGCTCACGGTCAGCACGGTGACCGGCAGCGCGCCGCCATCCGGCAGCCGGATTTCCGCGCCGCGCCGGTTCGCAATCGTCCAGCCCTGCCCGACGAGACAAATCTCGGGCCGGTGGATCGAGGTGCGGTCGCGCCCGCGCAGCACGATGGAAAAAAACACACGTTCCGCCGGGCGCGCCATGCGCGCGTGGGGATGCGCCATGCGCGCGTAGTGTTTCCTTGCATAACCGGTATCGGGCGGAAGCGTCTCCCGCTCCACCGCGCTCACCTCCGCCGGACGCCCGGCCCACGCCGCCGGCTCGCCGAGAAACACGGGCAGCTCCGCCGGGTTCACGCCATCCGCGGCCAGCCGCACGCCGGCCGCGCGGGTCGAAAGCGCGTCGAACCGCGCGGTCAACCCCGTCACCGCAAACGCCGCCGCCACGACGACGGCCGCCGTGATGGCGGGCGCCGTGATGACGGGCGCCGTGATGACGGGCGCCGTGATGACGGGCACCCTGGCTGCGGCCGCCGCAGCGGCAGGCGCCGCGGTGGCCGGCGGCATGGCGGCGGGTGGCGTGGTGACGGCGGGCGTGGTGGCGGCAGACGCGGCGGCGGCGGGCGGCACGGCGGCGGATGGCGCCGTGGCAACGGCTGGCCCGGCGGCCGGCGCGCGCGACGCGCCCGCCCCGGCGGCCGGGATGCCGGGCCCCGCGTTTTCCCCGCCGCCATTTCCCGGCCCCGCCCTCTCCCCGCACCAGCGCCGCAACGCCGCGATCACCGCGAGCAGCAGCCCGAGCACCACCGCAAACACCACCCACCCCGACCATGCGTGCACGCGCCCGCCCGCCGCGTGCCCCCACCGCCCGCCGGCCAGCACCACCGCGCCGATGCGCACGACATTGCCCGCAAAAACAAACGGCACCGCCAGCGCCACGAGCAGCGCGCGCCGCCACCACGAACGGAAATTCAAGCAGCCCGCCAGCAGCGCCATCGCCAGCAGCGCCATGAACGAACGCACGCCCGAGCACGCCGCCGCCACGTCGTATTGATAAAGCCCGTCCGGGGAAAAAAGCCGCGTGCCGCTCCGCGCCACCTGCACGCCGCACGCGCGCGCCGCTCCGCAAACCGTGTCGATCACCCCCATCCGCAGCCAGAACCCCGCCGTGTCCAGAAACCCCGCCGGGATCGCCAGCGCCAGAAACCCCAGCGGAAACAACGCCGCGCGCGCCCAACGCCTCCCCCCGCCGAGCGCCAGCGCGCCCCACGCAAACACCAGCAACGCGACAACCGACACCCGTGTCTGCTGCATCGCGTAGCCGCACACATGCAACGCCAGCCCGCCCAGCAACGCCGCCGCCGCGCCCCCCGGCATCGGCCCGCCCGCCGCCGCCGCCACGCGGCCCGCGCCCGTGCGGTCTCCGCCCGCCGCGCCCGCGCCGCGGCTGCCTTTGTTGCGCAAATTCCGCCAAAGCAGCCACGCCGAGACCAGCAGCACGACCGGCCCGTGCTGCGCCTCCGACGCCGGGTCGAACCACTGCCAGCCCCACCACCAGAAAACCGAGCGCGTGTCGATGTAGCCCCGCGTCGCGTTGCCGAAAAACTGAAACACGACCACCTCCGCCGCCGCGCAAACCAACGCGGCCGCCCACGGCGACCAAAGGGATTTTTTCGACACGATACCCACGATAAAACCCGTGGTTCTACACCGTTCCCCGCCACAAAACAAATGCAGTTCGCCGCTATTTTGAACTGATGTCGCGCGGCTCCGCCATACCGCGGACTTCCAAGTCTGCTTAAAAACCCACGCCTGCTTGCGGGCTTGTTTTCCGGGGCATGTGTCCGGTTGCGTGCCTCCGGCCCGGAGCAGGTTTGGAAACCTGCGGTACATGGCGCTGCCGCGCCAGCGCGAGATGCGGCGGCGACGGTTTGCCCCGGAGAGGGCGACACCGGTGCCGCTGGCGGATAGAATCAGCGGCGAAAATTCGGCAAAGCACGATTTTTCATGAGCACACCATAAAGGAAGTCCCGCAAAAAACGACATCGCGTT
>JAITDF010000361.1 GCA_031282705.1 Opitutaceae bacterium
GGCGGACTCGCCGCGACCGCCGCCGTTGGCCTCGTGGTGCTCGCGGCGGTCCCGGCGAGACCGCCCTGCCAAAACTGGCCGCCGCGTCCCATCAGCTGCGTAACATCAGTTGCTCGTTCTCGTTCTCTCTTCTTTCTTGGCTCTCCGCTTGCGCCCCGCGCGCCGGAGGCCTTTGCTACGCTCTTTCCCATTTCCCGCATGAGCTCCTCCGACAACGCCACTTCCGACCTCTCCTCCGCCGCCGCTGCTGCCGCCGCCGCCGCCCCCATCCCCGTCACCGTCCTCACCGGCTTCCTCGGCGCGGGCAAGACCACGCTCCTCAACCGCATCCTCACCGGACAGCACGGCAAAAAAATCGCCGTCATCGAAAACGAATACGGCGAAGTCGGCGTGGACAACCAGCTCGTCATCCAAGGCGAGGAGGAACTCTTCGAGATGAACAACGGCTGCATCTGCTGCTCCGTGCGCGGCGACCTCATCCGCATCCTCGGCCGCCTCCTGAAACGCAAGGACCGGCTCGACGGCATCCTCATCGAGACCACCGGCCTCGCCGACCCCGGCCCCGTCGCGCAAACCTTCTTCACCGACGCCGAGATGCGCGCCGCCTACCGCATCGACGCCATCGTCACCCTCGTCGATGCCCGGCACGTCGTCCGGCACCTCGACGACTCGCCCGAGGTGAAAAAACAAATCGCCTTCGCCGACGTCCTCATCCTCAACAAAACCGACCTCGTCACCCCCGCCGGGCTCGACGCCCTCGAAGCCCGCGTGCGCCGCATGAACGCCGCCGCGAAAATCCACCGCGCCACCAACGCCGGCGTCCCGCTCTCCGCCGTCCTCGACGTCGGCGGCTTCCAGCTCAGCCGCGCCACCGATATCGACCCGCATTTCATGCAGCCCAGCTATCCCTTCGAGTGGGCCGGCGCCTACGAACTCCCCGCCGGCACGCACGAACTCGTCATCGGCCATTGCGACCACGACCACGAGGACGGCCACGGGCATCACCACGACCACGACCATGACCATGACGCCGGCGGCGACCATGACAACGACCACGACGGCGGCGACCACGACGGCCACGATGACGACCACGCCGCCGGTGACACGCACGCCGCCGCCACGCACGGCGGCGCCGGCCATGCCGACGATGAGCATGACACCGCCGCCGCCGCCGATGATGACGCCGACCACCGCCACCATCATCATCACCACCACCACGGCAACCCCGGTGAACTCGACATCGTTGTCGCCCCGATAAAAGACCTCGAAGAAACCACGCTTGCCGCGGCCATCGACGCCGCCGTCCTCACCTTTTCCGACTGGGAAAACCGCGTCGCCGACGGCGGCACGATCACGCCCGGCGACACCCTCCAGCGCCTCCTCCTCGGCGCCGGCGATCACGGCCACTACCGGCTCCGCATCGAAGCCCCCGGCCGTTATCTCATCTTCGAAGGCTGCGGCGAGCACCCGTTGCATATCCATCCCGCCGCCGCCACTTGCGCCGCCGCCGCCGCCACCACCACTGGCGCCGCTGGTGCCGCCGCCGCCGACGACGACGGCAGCAACAACAACATCCGCCCCGTCTGGCAGCGCGATTTCGAGCACACGCACTCGCACGAGGACGACGTGGCCTCCGTCGGCATCACCATGCCCGGCGACCTCGACAGCCAGCGCCTCAACCGATGGATCAGCGAGCTCCTCCGCACCAAGGGCGGCGACATTTATCGCATGAAAGGCGTGCTCAGCGTGCGCGGGGTGGACAAGCGCCTCGTCTTCCAAGGCGTGCACATGCTCTTCGACGCCAAGCTCGACCGCGAATGGGGCGCGGCCCCGCGCACCAACACGCTGGTTTTCATCGGCAAAAACCTCGACCGCGCCGCCCTGAACGAAGGCTTCAAGGCCTGCCTGGTCTGACGGCAGCGGCGGCACCGGCAGTATCTATCCATCAGGAAGTATGCTCAAAAGAATACTCATCGGTTTTGCTGGGTTTGTGTTTTTGGGCGTGGTTCTGGCGGCGTTCTTTCTGTTTTACGACGCACCCGCGCCGGACACCGGTTCGTTTGTCTTTTCAAAAACCCCGGACAACGAAGCTTACGCCGCGCGCATAAAGGTGTTGAACGAATGTTTCCCCAAACAGGCCTTCGAGGCTTTTTGCAATAAACATCCGTCTGGACGCGACCTTTATACGTGCGCGGCGGAGGATTGGAATCACGCCGCCGTTGCCGGCTTGCTGGCGCAGGCCGGGCAGAACGGCCTCTGGCAGGCGCTGGACGACGTGTTGCAGGCGTCCCCGCCGCCGCCGATTAACGACGATCACACATTGGAAGTCCTCCCCCGGATAAATCTCGCCAGGCTGCTCGAAATCAAGGCGCGCGACGAAGTTTTGCGCGGCCATCCAGGCGAGGCCTTGCGCACAGCCTTCAAGAGCATGGCGCTTGGCCGGAAATGGGCCGGTGCCGGCGGCAATATCAACTCGTGGCTGGGGAGCCTCGCCGTCCGGGCCACCGCCCTGCGGACGGTGGCGGGGACCATCGCCGCCCGCCCCCTGCCGGACGAGGCGTTGCGCGAGGCGCTGGCGCGTGTGCCCGCGTCCCGGCCCGACGCACGGGAGACAGCCTGGGTTATCCGCGGCGAGACTGCATGGGCGCTCGACCTGTGGAGCGCCGCCGAGACCGGGCTACGGGCCAACTGGTTCACATCGTTTACCTACAAGCCCAACCTGAGCAAACGCCGCTACCTTGACCGCATGACACGGATGCTCTCGCTGGCTGGTTGTGACGAGGCCGCCTTGAATGCCTCCGGCATTGATCAAGGGATTGAGGACGAACGCCCCACCAAATGGACAAAACACAATCCCTATAATCAGGCTGGGCGTTTGGTTTTGAAAATGATGCAGCTTTCGGTGGCCTCTTGTTTTAAGAGGGACATGGAGTTGCATTCCATGACTTCCGCGATTGAGGCGTTGCTTGCGATCCAGCTTTACGGTTCCGCGCATGACCGGAGGCCGCCGCCATCGCTGGAGGCGCTGGTTCCCGATTTCCTGCCGGAGGTGCCGCGCGATGGTTTCGATGGCTCGGCCATTCGCTATTCAGTGGAGGAGCGTGTTGTATGGTTCCCCGGCCGCTTCAAGGCCACCCCGCCGTTTGTCCGGGGCGAGGACGAAAAAGGAGATTGGAATTGGGCAGAATATGACAACGTATTCTTTCTCGACCCGCCTCCGCCGGCACCGGCCCCCTCGTTTTCATCGGCAAAAACCTCGACCGTGCCGCCCTGAACGAAGGTCAAATTAGTAGAGCGCTTCATAGGGGACAGGCGAAAAAGAAGGACGTGCGGAAAACATTGCAAGAAGGCATTTTTGTATTAAACAAAGAGAGGAATATTAACATGAAACTGTCTGCAGCCGTAAAGGGGTATCTCACCGGGATGGCATTGGGGATTATTTTAATTTTCATTGGTTATTTTTTCCATCCAGATTTTTCAAAAATTAAATTGCTAAGAGAATCCGAAAAACAACTAGCCCTGGATCGCTGTTCAGGTAAATCGGATATATTATTGGATTCCGTGGACGGCTATGTGATCAACAAGAGCATTTTCGATTTTTACCGGATGAACATCGGGAAAGGACGCTTATGGAGAGTGGTAAAAGTCGACAATAAGTGGTTGATTGTGTTTATTGGCTTAGAATCTGACAAGCTGGGGCGTGCAATCACTGATTTTGACATGGTATACATATATGACATTCAGGAATCTATTTTTATCGGCAAGTTTTGGCGCCCTTTTGGCTGGCATCCGGGCCCTGACTCTTGACGGCCTTTTAGATGACATGAGGTGGCCAGGCCGGCGGGAAACGCGTAACTTGGTCAAAATTAGGGACAGGTCAAAAATGAAAACACCATTTCTCCCATGACTCCCATTTTCCGAAACCACTGCGGCACGGAGGCCAAGCCCCCGAACGCCCCCGCGCCACCTCAGATCAAAATAAAATTCCAAACTCCCCCAAACTCCCCCAACATCCACTCCCCATGAAAACACTCCCCCGCAAACTGCGCTACGGCATGATCGGCGGCGGACGCGGCGCCTTCATCGGCGCGGTGCACCGCATGGCCGCCGCGCTCGACGGCCACATCGAACTCGCCGCCGGCTGCTTCTCCGCCGACCCCGCGAAATCCCGCGCCTCCGGCGCCGACCTCCACCTCGACTCCGCCCGCGTTTACGCCGGCTACGCCGAAATGGCCCTCCGCGAAGCCGCCCGCCCCCCCGCCGAACGCCTCGACTTCGTCAGCATCGTCACCCGCAACAACACCCACCTCCCCATCGCCACCGCATTCCTCAACGCCGGCTTCAACATCATCTGCGAAAAACCCGCGACCCTCACCCTCGCCGAGGCCCGCACACTCCGCGACCTCGTGCGGCGCACCGGCAAAGTCTTCGCCCTCGCGCACAATTACACCGGCTACCCCATGGTCAAGGAAGCGCGCGCCGCGGTCCGCGCCGGCCGGCTCGGCCGCATCCTCAAAGTCGTCGTCGAATACCCGCAAGGCTACGCCGCCGCCGCCGCCGCCGCCGCCGCCGCCGCCGCCGCCGACAGCCGCGAACGGGACGGCGCGGCGGCGCCCATCTCCAGCTGGCGCGCCGACCCCGCCGTGGCCGGCGCCTCCAACTGCATGGCCGACATCGGCACCCACGCCGCCAACCTCGCCCGCTACATCACCGGACTCGACCTCGACGCCCTCTGCGCCGACCTCGCCGCCTTCGCCGGCGGCGCGCTCGACGACGACGGCAACTGCCTCCTGCGCTTCAAAGGCGGCGCGCGCGGCATCCTCTACGCCTCGCAAATCTCCAACGGCGAGGAAAACAACCTCGTCATCCGCGTTTACGGCGCCAAGGCCTCGCTCGAATGGCGCCAGGAGCACCCGAACGAACTCATCTTCAAAGCCGCCGACCGCCCCATGCAAACCTGGCGCCGCGGCAACACCTACCTCAGCCCCGAGGCGCGGCAGGCCGCGCGCCTGCCCTTCGGCCACCCCGAGGCGTTTATCGAGGCCTTTGCCAACCTCTACCGCTCCGCGGCCCAAGCCATCGCCGACGAAGTCTTCGGCCGCAAACCCCCGCGCGCCGGCTATGACTTCCCCACCATCGACGACGGCGTGCGCGGCATGGCCTTCATCGAAACCGTGGTGAAAAGCTCCCGCTCCCGCGCAAAGTGGACCAAACTCCCCCAAGCCTGACCCGCCGCCGCCTTTGAGTGGCCGGTGGCGGGTGGCGGGTGGTTGGAAAAGGGGAGGCATGGGAGGTAAGCGCCGCCGCCCGCGCCACCGCCGCCGGTGGCGGGTAGTTGGAAAATGGGAGGTATGGGAGATATGGGAGATATGGGAAAAATGGGAGGCATGGCGTTCGCCGGGGTGCCGGTGGTGGTTGTCAGGCTTCCTTCCGCGCAACATCAGTCATTCACCATTTTTCCCATTTCTCCCATCTCTCCCATCTCTCCCATAAGTCCCATCCAACCCCCACCGAAATAGGCTCGGCTCCGCCCCGCCCCGCCCGCTAGCTTCGGCGGCTTCCCATGCCAGACCCGGACTCCGGCCGCACCACCTCCCGCCACGCGCCCAGCGCCCCCCGCGCCGCGCACGACCCCTACGCCGCGCTGCGCGTGCGCAACTACCGGGACTTCATGATCGGCGGCTTCCTCTCCTCGTTCGGACGGCAGGCGGTGAGCATCGCCATCGGCTGGCAAATCTACGAATGGACAAACTCCGCCACCGCCCTCGGGCTGATGGGGCTCATCAACGTCATCCCCCTCATCGCCCTCTCGCTGCCGGCGGGCCTGCTGGCCGACCGCTGCGACCGCAAACGCATCATCTCGCTCGGCGCCGCCGGCGCGGCGGCCTGCTCGCTGCTCCTCGGCCTGCTCGCGCTCGGGCACGACTGGATGCCGCACTGCGCGCCGCTCGACTGGGGCAACCGCGCGCTCCTGCGCATCGCGCTGGTGTTTGAAAAACAAGTGGCAAGCGGCGGGCTGAATTTCACCGACCCGGAACTCCCGCTCATCTACCTCGTGCTCTTCATCCAGGCGATCATCCGCATGCTCACCTGGCCGGCGCGCGCGAGCATCCTGCCGCTCCTCCTGCCCAAGGAAAAACTCAGCAACGCCATCATGTGGAACTCGACCACCTTCGAGACGGCCACCGTGGCCGGCCCGGCGCTGGGCGGCTTCATCGTGGCCTGGTTCGGGTTTGCCTCGGTCTATTTCCTGGACGCCGCCATCGGCCTGCTCTTCTTCGCGCTGCTGCTGCGCGTGCGCTACCTGAACAAACCCGAACCCGCGAACGAAACCCGCTCCCTCCGCACCATGCTGGCCGGCGCGCAATTCATCTGGCGCAAAAAAGTCATCCTCGGGGCGGGCACGCTGGACCTCTTCGCGGTGCTGCTCGGCGCGATCACGGAACTGCTGCCCGTGTTTGCGAAGGAAATCCTGCACACCGGGCCGATCGGGCTCGGCTGGCTGCGCGCGGCGCCCTCCGTCGGCGCGGTGGGCATGGCCCTGTGGCAGGCGCACCGCCGCCCCTGGCGGCGGCCGGGCGCGGCGATGCTGTGGGCCGTGGCCGGCTTCGGCGCGGCGATCACCACCTTCGGGCTTTCCCAAAACTACGCCCTCTCGCTCGCGGCGCTGCTGCTCACCGGCGTGTGCGACAACGTCAGCGTGGTCGTGCGCCAGTCGCTCATCCAGCTGCTCACGCCCGACCGCCTGCGCGGGCGCGTGACGGGGGTCAACCAGGTGTTCATCGGCTCGTCCAACGAAATCGGCGCGCTGCGCGGCGGCATCATGGTGGCGCTGCTCGGCCCGGTGGCGGCGGTCACGCTCGGCGGCGCGGGCACGGTGGCCGTGGTGCTCCTGGTGGCCTGGCTCGTGCCCGACCTGCGCCGCCTCAAACCCCTCGACACCCTCAAGCCGGAGGAATGACGCGCCGCCGCCCGCCGCCGCCCGCCGCCGTTCCTCGCTCCCGTTCCCCCATTCTCTTTCCTCTTTCTTCTTTCCTCTTTCTCTTTCTTCTTTCGTCAGGTGTGGGCCGGGGGAAAGAGGAATAGGAAAGAGAAAGAGAATGGGGGAACGGGAGCGAGGAACGATGGACGAAAACGGGCTCTGCCGCGTAACATCAGCCCGTTCAAAACGGCGGGGGGAACCGGGAGATCACCGGTCGCCGGCGTCGGTTTCCGCCTTGGGCAGCAGCCGCCCGATGACGAACAGCAGCACGGCCACGACAAGCGCGAGCGCCACCCAGAACCCCGCGCTCCGCGCAAACCGCCACGGCTCGTCCGGCTCCGCGGGCGGGCGGTAGCCGGGCGCGGCCTCGACCGGGCCGGCGGCGATGGCGGTGACGGGCAGGTCCGCGAACCGGTCCGCCAGCGCCGCGAGGTCGTAGCGCGGCGCGGCCGCCCGCGGGTTGCCGGACAAAAACACGTGGCGGCCCGCCGCCGGCGGGTTGAAGACGAGGTGCACGGGGCGGCGTTTCGCGGTCACGCCGCGCACGTCGAGCGGCGGGCTGTCGCCGTCTTCGATGCGCGCGACGATGCGCCGCGCGGGCGCCGGGACGCCGCCGAGGTCGAGCGCGGTTTTGTGCGCGTCGAGCCGGTCCCCGACCGCCACCCGGTAAAGCGCGCCGCGCGCGAGCACGGTTTCCCCGCTGGCGGCGGCGGCGTTTTCCCCGGCGCCGCCGTTTTCCCCGCCGGCGGTGATCGTGACGCCGCGCATGAAAAGCGGGTCGGCGATGTCAAACGCGAGCTCGGAAAGCGCGAGATTGGCGGCGCCCAGGTCGATGGCGAGCAGGGTCTCGCCCGCGCGGCGGCTGGTCGCGACGATGCGCGCGGCGACCTCCTCGTCGGGCACGGCGGCGCGCGCCGCCGTCGCGGTGACGGTGCGGAGCCGCGCGCCCGCGACTGCGACCGGCCCGGTCTCAAACGCGATCGCGACCCGCACCCACGCGGCGGTGCGGCGGCCGAGCGGAAGGGTGTTTTGCACGACGGCGCCGTGGCGCCCGCCCTGTCCGCGGCGGAAAAGCGCGAGCCTGTCCGCGAGCGTCTCCCACGCCCGGCCGTCGCCGGAGATTTCCACGCGCGCGGGCAGCAGGTAGTCGGACGTGTCGGGGATGAGCGGCTCCACGGAATCGAGGCGCTCGTCCGTGCCGGTTTCGATGGTGACGACGATTTCCTTTTCCGCCCGGTTCACCTGGAGCGCCGCCGCCCGGTGGAGCGTCCTTGTGGTTTCGCCGGCCTCGCGCGCGGCGGGCAGCCTGGGCAACGCATAAGGCAGCTCGGCCCCGTCGGGGGCGAGCACGCGCAGGTCGCGCAGGTCGGGCTGCGCGCCGTCCAGCGTGCCCGCTGGCAGCGGGATGCGGGCCGGGCCGCCCCGCCCGATGTCAAACGCCTGCCGGTATTGCCAGCCGGCGGGCTCAAGCGCGAGGCACGCGGCGCCGGTGCAAAGGATGCAGGCGGCGCAAAGGGCGGGCAGCGCGGCGGAGGGAAGGAGTGCTTTTTTCATTGCGCGGAGGGGAAGGGCGGCGGCGGCGGCGGCGGCGCGGGTGGCGCGGGCGGTGGCGGCGCGGGTGGCGGCGGCGTTTTGCCGGGGCCCCGCGGCGCGATGTGTTTTTGATAAAGAAACGACGCGAGAAGCATGACCGTCGCGACGGCGAACAGCGCGGCGACGCGATAGAGCGCGTCGAGGCTGGCCAGGTCGTGAAACGCGAGCTTGAGCGCCACCACCGCGAGCAGCCCCAGCGCCGCCCGGCGCGGCGCGCGCCGGCGTTTCCAGATGCCCGCGACCAGCAGCCCGAGCGCGAACAGCGCCCAGGCGATCGTATAGGTCATGTCGCGCGCGAAGCCGCCCGTGAATTGCAGCACGGGCGCGCGCCGCCCCGGCTCCGTGAAGAAATCGGCGATCTCGATGTTGAGCAGCAGAAACGCGAGCACCGCCCCGCCCGCGGGCAGGAGCCGCGCGGCGGCCTCGGTGAAGCGGTCCCGCCGCGCCTCCCGCAAAAACCGCGCGCCGGCAAACAGGCACGCAATCGCCACGCCGTAGGTGAGGAGCCACCAGTTCAAAACCGGCAGGCCGCCGCGCGCGTGATAACTGAGCACGGCGGGATTCAACGCCAGCCGCGCAAACGCGACCGCGAGCAGCCCCGCGCCCGCCCGCGGCAGCGCGCGATGCGGCGCGCGCGTGTGCAGCCAGAGCAGCGCCGCGCCCTCAAGCGCCCACGCCAGCGTGAGCCACTCGCGGCTGAGCTGGACCGGGAAAACCAGCGTGACAAACAGCAGCGCCACCCCGCCATGCAACGCCACCCGCCCCCGCCGCCGCGGGTGCCCCGGCGCATCCCGCCGCAGCACCGCCGCCAGCCCCGCCAGCGCAGGCACGGCAAACGCCGCCGGCACCAGCCCCATGACGCCGCCCGGCCAGAGCGCCCCCGCCATCCGGTAAACCAGCGGGAAAAACAGCACGCCCGCCCCCGCCGACGCGAACCACGCGCCGCGCGTGCCCGCAAAAGTCCTCCGAAACACAAACGGAAACACCGTGAAAAGCGCGTGGAAGCCGATGCACCAGCCAAGCGCCGTCGCGACGCCGGCCCGCTGCCCCGGCGGGAAAAACGCCGCCCCCGCGTCCCAGCGCCACGCGTAACAAACCGCCAGCACCCCCGCCAGCGCGCACGCCGGCAGCCACTCGTTCTCCAGGATTTTCGCGAGCCCGAGCGTGAGCACCGCCAGCAGCAGCCCGAGCCCGAACACCGGCGCCGGGCTCTCCAGCGCGAGCCGCGCCTCCATCATCACAATCAACCCGAACGGCAGCAGCGACGAAAGCGCCGGCAGCGCCGCCCCGCCCGCCCCGCCCGCCCCGCGGCGCGCCGCCCGCCCCGCCCGCGCGCCCGCGCCCCCGCCCCCGGCGCGGCCGCGCCGCCCCAGCCAGAGCGACGCCGCGAAAAACAAAACCGCAAACCCGCCCGTGACCAGCAGCAGCGCCGCCGGCGCGCCCGTCACCGCGGACGGAATCTTGCACACCCACGCCGCCGCCGCCGCCAGCGTCAGCACCAGCGCGCCCGCGACCCCCAGGACCGAGCGCGCAAACGCCGCGCACGCGATCGCGACAAAATCGATCAGCAAAACCGCCGGCCACACCAGCCCCGGCACATGCGTGTCCTTGACCGCGGGCACCAGCACCAGCAGCAACGCGAGCGGCGCCGCGCCCTGCGCCGCGGCCTCCGCGCCCGCCAGTCCCGCCGCGCCCGCCCCTCCCGCCTCTCCCGCGCCTCCCGCCTCTCCCGCGCCTCCCGCGCCCCCCGCCCAGCGCCGCGCCCGGGCGAGCGCCAGCGGAAACGCCGTGTGCGCCACCGCAAACCCGAGGCAGCCCGCCAGCGCCCACGGCGGCAGGCCGGCGCCCGGCCCGGCATTTTTCGCCAGCCAGGCCGCGAGAACCCCAAACACCGCCAGGCCCGCCGCCGCCGGCAGCCAGCCCGCATCCCGCGCGCGCCGGTCGAGCGCGGCGGCCGCGAGCGCGCACGCGTCGGCGAGAAAGACGAAACCCAGCCAGGACCACGGGCGCCCGGCCCCCGTCGCGCCCGTGCCGAGGTGCAGCGCGAAGCCGAGCGACACCAGCACGAGCGCGGCCGTGCAGCGGCCGTGCAGCGCGCCCCCGCGCCCCAGCCGCCGCGCCGCCCAGCACCCCGCGAGAAACAGCAAGTCGAACCCGAGGCACGCGACCATCGCCACATGCGGGTTGTGCCCGCCGGGGAACCGCGCCGCCCAGCCGGCCAGCATGCACGCCGTCCCGAGCGCGCCGAGCGGCACGGGAAAATCCCAGCGCCGGCGCAGCGCCACCGCGTAGAGCCCGGCGTCGAGCAGCGCGATGTAGCTGAAAAGCCCGGCCGGATGATCGACGCCCGTCGAGAGCAGCACCGGCGTCGCGAAGCCGCCGAGCAGGCCCAGGATCGCGATGAATTTCCCCTGCAACCGCACCGCGAGCGCAAACGCCGCCGTCGTGATGAGTATCATCAAGGCAAACGCCGCCGCCCCGCCGAAAAACGGAAAATGATACAGCGCGCGGCACGCAAACGTCACGCCGTAGAGGCTCACGATGCCGCACGCGCAAAGCGCGTGCCCGAGGATCGGGTAGGCCTTTCGCACCGCGAGCAACCCGCCGGCGACCAGCCCCGCCCCCAGGGCAAACCCCATCGCCGCGCGCACCACCGGCGGGATGAGCCCGTGGTCGATTGAGTATTTGAGAAAAAACACGACCGCCAGAAACGCCGCGACCGCGCCGAGCCACGAAAGGAATTTCGCGCCCATGAAAACCTCCCAGTTGACCGGGCGCGCCGGCGGCTGCGCGGGCCAGGCAGGGGGTTGCCCGGGCCTTGCAAGGGGTTGCCCGGGCTGCGCAAGAGGTTGCGCGGGCTGCGCAGGGAGTTGCGCGGGCCTTGCAGGGGGTTGTCCGGGCTGTGCAGGGAGTTGCACGGGCCTTGCAAGGAGTTGCGCGGGCTGCGCAGGGGGTTGTCCGGGCTGCGCCGCGCCTTGTGTTTCCGCCGCCGACGGCGAAATCAGCGGCGGCGTTTGCGATGCCGCGGGCGGAACGGCGGAAACCGCCGCCCGCGCGGGCGCGACCGGCGCGGGCGTCACCAGCGCGGGCGGAGCGACCGGCGCGGCAAGGGGCGGCGGGGCCGGCGCCCCCGTGTCCGGTGAAGACGCGGCGGCCTCACGCCCTTGCAAGCCCCGCCCGCGCAAGACCTCAAGCTCCCCGCGCGTCTCCCTCAACTCACGCGAAAGCCCGGAAATGCGCACGATGACCCAAATCGGAAACACCAAGAGGGCCGCGGCAACCAGGACCGCCAAAAGGATGATGATTTGCTCCATGCGCGAAAGCGGAATGCTCGCGGTCGATCAAACATCGCCAGCATCATGACGCAAAGCAAAATACAATCTGATGTTACGCAGCCGGCACATTTTGGCAGGGCGGTCTCGCCGAGACCGCCCTGCCAAAACTGGCCGCCGCGCAACATCAGTTCATAACTGATGTTACGCGGTTCCGTCGTACCGCAGGTTTCCAAACCTGCTTAAAACTCACGCCTGGCCGCGAACCCGCAATCAGGCATGAGCTTCGGAGCAGACTTGGAAGTCTGCGGT
>JAITDF010000365.1 GCA_031282705.1 Opitutaceae bacterium
ACCGCAGACTTCCAAGTCTGCTCCGAAGCTCATGCCTGATTGCGGGTTCGCGGCCAGGCGTGAGTTTTAAGCAGGTTTGGAAACCTGCGGTACGACGGAACCGCGTAACATCAGTTAAGTTGAGGCAGAAAAGCGAAGGTTTGCGCTTAAACTCAAACCCAAGACCTCAACCGGCCTTCAACTGCCGGCGAAGCCGCCCGCCATTTTGATGTTTCCGCCGCCGCCGTGTTGGCTTACTGCTTTTTCATCAACCTCAGCGTCCCCCGCCGTGCCGCAAAATTCCGCCAACCCGCTCCCGCTCCCGCCCGCTCCCGCCCCGGCTCCGCCGCCGACCGCGGTCGTCTCGTGCGCCGTGCTGGAGGACGAGGTGCGCGCGTTTGCCGCCGGGCTGCCGCACATCACGGACCTCGCCTTCCTCCCGCAAGGGCTGCACAACGAGCCCCGGCGCCTCAACGCCTCCGTCGCCGCCGCCGTCGCCGGCATCGAGGCCGGGGGCCGCGCGGAGGCCATCGCGCTGGTTTACGGCGTGTGCAGCCGCGGCATCGAAGCCATCCCGCTGCGCCGCTGCCGCCTGGTCGTGCCCCGCGCGCACGACTGCATCACGCTCTTCCTCGGCTCGAAGGAACGCTACCAGCGCTTCCAGCAGGAAAACCCCGCCATCTACTGGTACAGCCCCGGCTGGAACAAATGCCACGCCGCGCCCGGCCCCGACCGCTTCGCCCGGCTGCGCGCCGATTTCCTGAAAAAATTCCCCGAGGACGAGGCCGATTACCTCATCGAGATGGAAAGGGAACTCCACGCGCACTACACCACCGCCGCCTATGTGGATGTCGGCATCGGCGACGCCGCCGCCAACATCGCCTACACCCGCCGCTGCGCCTGCTGGATGGGCTGGGATTTCCAGCGCGTGCAAGGCGACCCGCGCCTCCTCCGCGACCTGCTCGCCGGCCACTGGGACGACGACCGTTTCCTCGTCGTGCAACCGCGCCAGTTTGTGCGGCTCAGCATCGACGACCGCGTCATCAAGGCCGTTGACGAGGCGTCCGAGGGGGAAAATCCCAAGGCCCAAAAAATCAAATCCCAAACAAACGGCGGCGCGGAAGCGCCCCGCGATGCCACGGGCGACCCGCCCGCCGGTTTGCGTGGCACAGGCGACCCGCCCGCGGGTTCGAGTGCCACGGGCGACCCGCCCGTGTCCGTGGACGGCGAAGGCGTCCACGGTCCCGCCGCCCATGACTCATGACTCCCGTCCCGCCCATTCCACGCCTCCTCATCCGCACGCCCGACGGCGCGCACGAAATCCCGCTCCCCGCGCCGCTCCCGCTCCCCGGCGCAACCGGCGCCCCCGGCGGCGGCGCCGCTGCTGCTGCCGCCGCCGCTGCCGCTGCCGCCGCGCAACCGCTTTCCGCCCTCCTCGCCGCGCACCACCACCCGCTCAACACCCGCTGCGGCGGACGCGGCCTCTGCCGCGCCTGCGAAATCCGGCTCGTCGCCGGCAGCCTCCGTTCCTTGGACACAAACGAAACCATCCACGCCCCCGCCCTGGTAAAAGCCTGCCGCCACGCCGCCATGCCCGCCGCCGCGGACGCCGCCGCGCCCGCGCCGCCCGCTGAAGCCGATGCCGCCGCTACAACCGCCGTGCCGGCACCATCCGCCGCGCCGCCGCCCGCGCCGCCGCCGCCCGCGCCGCCGCTGGACACTCCGCCGCCCGCCGCGCCCCCGCCCGCCGCGCCGCCCGCCCATTCCGCAATCCGCGTTCCGCCATCCGCAATTCCGCCATCCGCAATCATCGAGATTCCCCCGCGCGCGCTCCTGCGCCACGAACCCGCCGTCGTTTCCAATTTCAAGATAAAAATCCCCCGCGCGCTCGACCCCCTCGCGCCGCCGCCCGCCGCCCCCGGCGAACCGTGGCTCGGCGCGGCCGTTGACCTCGGCACCACCACCGTCGCGCTCCTCCTGTGCGACCTGCGCACCGGCGAAACCCTCGCCGGCGCCACCGCCTTCAACGCGCAAGTCAGCCACGGCGAGGACGTGCTCACCCGCGTCAACCTCTGCGCCGCCGACCCGCAAAAAAACCTCCCCGCGCTCCAGTCCGCCGCCGCCGGCACCATCCGGCGGCTGCTGGAAAAAGCCTGCGCCGCCGCGTCCGCCGACCCCGCGCACGTGCGCTCGCTCGTCGTCGCCGGCAACACCGTGATGCTGCACCTCCTCGCCGGCGTGGACCCCTCGCCCATCGGCGTTTACCCGTTCACGCCGCCGTTTCTCGGGCATCGCCGCCTCGCGCCCGCCGCGCTCGGGCTCGCCTTCGGCGGCACCGCCGCGCCCGCCGATGCCGACACCGACGACGCGCCCGCTGGTGATGCCGCCGCCGCGCCCGCCGGCAGTGACGCCGCCGCCGCCGCGCCCGCCGAAGTCCACCTGCTCCCCGGCCCCGCCGCCTACGTCGGCGCGGACCTGTCCGCCGGCATCCTCGTCACCGGCCTGCTCCACGACGACGGCCCCGCGCTCCTCGTCGATGTCGGCACCAACGGCGAAATCATCCTCAAGCACGGCCCGCGCCTGCTCGGCTGCGCCACCGCCGCCGGCCCCGCCTTCGAAGGCGCCGGCCTCGCCAGCGGCATGCGCGCCGTGGACGGCGTCATCGAAGGCATCCGCCTCACCCGCGACCCGTTCACCCGGACGCTCTCGATCATCGGCGGCGTCGGCGGGAAAAACGCCGCCGGCGTCGGCGGGCGCGGGGCCGCCGCGCCCGCCGCCGCCGGCATCTGCGGCTCGGCCTACGTCGATTTCCTTGCCGAGGGCCGCCGCGCCGGCCTCCTCAACGAACGCGGCCGCTTCGCCGCCCCGCCGCCGCCCGGCGCGCAATCCGCGCTCGTCGCGCACGAAGGCGGGCGCGCCTTTGTGCTCGACCCGCGCGGGCGCTCCGGCCCGGTGCTCGTCTCCGAGGCCGACATTGCCCGCCTGCTGCAAGCCAAGGCGGCCATTGCCGCCGGCATCATCACGCTGCTTGACCTTGCCGGGCTGTCCCCCGCCGGCATCCGCACGCTGCACCTGGCCGGCGGCTTCGGCCTGCACCTCGACCCCGTCAACGCCATTGCCTGCGGCCTGCTCCCCGGCTTCGAGCCGGCGCAGATCGAAGTCGTCGGCAACACCTCGCTCGGCGGCGCGCTCGCCGTGCTGCAAGACCGCTCGCTCCTCCCCGAAATCACCCGCGTCTGCGCCCGTCTGGAAAGCATCGAACTGAACCTCCAGCCGGGTTTTGAGGATGTGTTCATCGACCAGCTGGGGCTGCCATGAGGGGATAAGTGGCAAGTGACAAGTAACAAGTGACAGGGAAAAATCCCAAATCCCAAAAACCAAATCCCAAAAAAATTCCAAATTACAAAAACCGAAACTCCAAAGCCGCCGCCGCACCCGCCGGCCGGAACAATCCGCCACTCCATCCCTCCCATATCTCTCCCATCAGTCCCATTCCTCCCATCAGTCCCATATCTCCCATATCTCCCATCCGCCACCGCCGCCCTCCCCGGCGCGGCGGCGCCAATCCAAAAATTGAGCATCCAAAATCCCAAAACCAAAAGCACCGCCGCGCTCTTTCCCGGCGCGCTGACCACGGCCGAGTTTGACCGGCTCGCCATCAGCTACCACGGCGAAACCGGCTTCGAACTCGCCGCCGTGGACGCGCGCGGCGGCCTGCTGCGCGGCGAAGTGCGCTGCACCGCCGGGCCCGAGGAACACCGCGCCGTCTTCCGCCAGTCCATCGAGGAAACCCTGCGCTGGGGCGAACCCTGCATCATGTGCTGCCCCTTCGGCCACGCACTCTGGTCCGTCCCCGTGATGCACAACCACCAGATCCTCGGCGGCCTGCTCGGCGGCGGCGTGATGCTGGAGGAACTCGAAGGCGCCGCCGGCGCGCCCGACCACCGCCTGCCCGCCGCCTGCCGCGCCCTCCTCGACCTCGCCGCGCGCCACAACCTCACCAACACCGCCCTGCTCGAAAAAAACCGCCTCGCCGCCGAACGCGAATCCGGCCGCGCCGAGGCCCTGCACGACCTGAAGGAACGCCTCTACGACGACATCCGCAGCATCTACCTGCGCGAGGAACCCGCGCTCCTCGCCGCCATCCAGCGCGGCGAACGCGCCGCGGCGCGCGGCATCATCAACCGCATCCTCACCGCCATCTACACCCGCGGCGCCGGGCGCGGCGGCCTCCTGAAAACCCTCGCGCTCGAACTCGTCGTCATGATGGCGCGCGCCGCCGTGCAGGCCGGCGCCGAGCCGGAAAAAGTGCTCGGCCTCAACTACCGCTCCCTCACCGAGCTGGCCGGCGTGCGCACGCAGGAGGAACTCTCCGACTGGCTCCGCGAAATGCTCGAACAGCTCATCGACGCGATGGGCGCGCCCGCCGCGCACCCCAACGCCGTGCAACTGGCCCGCGCCGTCGCCTACATGGAGCAGCATTTCCCCGAAAACCTCGGACGCGACGAGGTGGCCCGCGCCGCCGGCCTGTCGGCGAGCCACTTCTCGCACCTCATGCGCGAACGCGCCGGCGTGTCCTTCACCGAGCTGCTCCTGCGCATCCGCCTCGACAACGCCCGCCGCCTGCTGGCGCGCGGCAGCGACACCGTGGTGGAAATCGCCGCCGCCTGCGGTTTCAGCGAGCAAAGTTATTTCACGCGCGTCTTCAAAAAGACCTTTAACGAAACCCCGCTCGACTACCGCCGCCGCACGCGCGGCCCGCGGCCCAAAACCTGAGGCCGCGCCGCCGCGGGCGCCGCGCCCGCCCGCCGGTCGCGCCCCGCGGTCGCCGGCGCGCTCCTGCGCGCGGAGCCTCCCCTGTCACCACGCCAGCGCCGCGCCCGCCACCCATTGCCGGCGCGCCGCCGGCACCGCCGGGACATCCTGGAAATCGGAATCCCACAGGTTGTCCACCGCCGCCGTCAGCCGCAACGCGGGCCGGCCCGGCGGCGTGTATCTCACCTCGACCGCGCTCAACACCGCGCCGTCACCCGTCGCGCGCAACGCGTTCGGCCTCTGCCGGCGCGCCTCGTTGTCGAGGCGGATCTCCCAGCCGCGGCCGGCGCGCACCGTGACGGCGGCGGTGAGCCGGTGCTCGGGAAAGTTCAGCGCGTAAAAACTCGCGTCGGCGCCCGCGCCCCTGTAATCGGCATCCTTCCGCAGCCCCGCATAGCCGAGCACGAGGCCGAGCCGCCGGCCCGCGTAACGCGCCACCAGCTCGACGCCCGTCGTGTCGATGTCCACCGCGCTCGCCACGCGCGCGTTGGGCAGGCTCGCGCTGTAAATCCAGTCCACCAGGCCGCGCTCGGCGCGGTGAAACACCGCCGCCGTCCACGCCCAGTTGCCGCGCGCGCCTTTCAGCCCCAGCTCGGTGTTGCGCGCCTTTTCGCGCCCGAGGTCCGGGTCGCCGCGAAACAGGCCCGCCGACGGACGCGAGTTCAGCGCGGTGTAGGTGGCCACTTGCGACGAGCCGGCGTGCGAGACATACAGCTCGTCGGCGAGCGCGGCGAGCACGGCGGGCACGCCCGGCGCACCGGACGCGGCGGGCGCGGCGCCGGCGAGCGCGAGGCGCGCGACGGGCGAGAGCGCCGGGGCGTCGCGGTTCGTGTCGTCGAAGACCGCGCCGGCCAGCACGGTGAGCCTGCGCGCGCCGGCCGGCGCCCACGAAATTTCCGGCGCGAGCGAGGCGCGCGCGTGGTTGCGGGTGTTGAAGCGCCCCCAGGTGAGCGTGTCGGATTCGAGTTTGTCGGCGATGAAGTTGGCCGAGAAATTCCATGCGACCGCGCCGGTGGCAAGGCGCCCCTCCGCGCCCGCGCCGCGCACCCAGGTGGTGTGGTTCGAGGGGCCCGGCGCCGCGCCCGTGCGATTATACACGTAGTGGTCCGCATTGCGCCGCCAGTAGGCGCCCGCCGCCACAAAGCCGCCGCCGCCCAGTTCCTCGCGGTGGTTGAGCACGAGCAGTTCCGTGCGCAAGTCGTCCGACTCGATCACATTGTAGGGCGTGTAGAGATTCGGCCAGCTGATGAACTTCGACTGCCAGCCATAAAACAAATCCGTCTGCCCGCCGCCGCCCGCGAGTTGCGCGCGGACGTTGTAACGGCGGAAACGCGACTCGCCAAACGGCCGCGAGCCGTCCGAGTCCGACCACGCGCCGGCGGCATCCGCCGCGAGCCGCCGCCCGGCGACCGACGCGCGCGCCGGCGCGACCGCGCCCTGGTAAACCTCCGCGCGCCGGAGGCGGTTGCCGCCCGCGCCCGCCGAGGCCATGCCGCCCGCGCGCACGCGCCGCCACTCGTAGGCGATGGTGCCGGCGTTCGCGTTCCAGCCGCCGAGCGCGTTGTCCGCCCCGGTGAGCACCACCGGCGCCGACAACATCGCCGGCGCGGCGGGAATCTCCGCCGAGTAGTGCCCCGTCTGCGGGTCGTAAAGCGCCACCGCCCCCGCCCGAAACCCGGTCGTCTCGAAAATCCCGCCGCGTATCGCCACGTCCGCCTGCGCCTCGCCCATGTTGCGCGCCTGCACATCGACGAGCGGCTCGAACGCCAGCGCCGACACCGGCATGGCAAACACCGCCACCGGCTCCTGCAACGCCACCCGCGGCGAATACACCGACAGCGCCGGCAGCTCCACCGCCGCGCCCGCATCCGCCGCCGCATTCCCCGCCGCGCCTCCCGCCGCCGGCTCCCGCGCGCAAACGGCGCCCGCCAGCAGCACCGGCTGCAGCATGGCAAACCTGGAAAATAAAATTGTTCTCATGATTGAAAACAAAGTTAACAATCAAACGGCGAATGAAAATCAAGCCATTGTTTCATGGTTTTATTTTTTTAATTAACAACTGATGTTACGCGGTTCCGTCGTACCGCAGGTTTCCAAACCTGCTTAAAACTCACGCATGGCCGCGAACCCGCAATCAGGCATGAGCTTCGGAGCAGACTTGGAAGTCTGCGGTACG